>JARROD010000068.1:0-13730 GCA_037384225.1 Exilibacterium sp. | reverse complement strand
TCAAATAAGAATGTTTTACTTAAATTCATTTGATCTTTTTAAATTTAATCCAGGTCTGCGGGAAAAAATAGAGTTTTCAAAGCGGATTAATATAATTATGAACTGCGTTGCGCAGTGGACTGGATAAAAAACTTAAATGTTTAAGTTTTTTGTCTCAAAAATTTATTCTGCTTAACTTATGGTATATAAACTTTCGTTGCCCCAAATTAAACTGCCGCAGCTTCGGGTGCGGATCTGATTTTGATGTATGTAAAATATTGTTACGGCAAACTAAGCTCCCGGCAATCGCCGGCATAGTAATGACGGCCTTTGTTCATCGTTTCGTCCACCAAAGGTGCCGTTGGGTCCGCTCAGAGCAGATGCCGTTCCTCCAGCAGTACGCCGTAAACCCCCTTCGGTCCAGCCCGTAATCGCAGATTGCGGGCGTTCGGCTCCGCGCAAAGCAGTGCTTTGCAAACGCTTGCCTTAGGATCGTGTGCTACCCTCGGCGGCGCCAGTCTAACCCGTGTTGCGCAGTCCGGCCGCTATCCCGGTGATGGAAACCATCAATGCCTGCTCCAGACGGGGGTCTTCACCGTCGTCGAGTTTTCTCAACCGGCGCATCAACTCCACCTGGACAATATGCAGCGGATCCACATAGGGGTTGCGCACATCGATCGAGCGACGCACCACCGGAATCTGGCTTAACAGCTCGCCGCCGCTGATGGTGCGCAGTACATCGATGGCCCGCTCCAACCCGGCCCGCAGTTCTCCGCCCAGTTCCGCCAGGGAGGGCTCGTCGAGCAGGCGTTGTTCGTAATAGTTGGCAACGGTACTGTCGGCTTTGGCCAGCACCATCTCCTGCATATCCAGCAGCATACGGAAGAAGGTCCACTGTTGCGCCATCTCCTGAATCAATGCCATGTGTCCCGCTTCCAACTGGCCCGCCAACGCCTTGCCGGTACCGAGCCAGGCCGGCAGCATCAATCGCATCTGGGTCCAGGCAAACACCCAGGGAATGGCCCGCAGGCTCTCAACCCCACCGCTGGGCCGGCGCTTCGCCGGGCGGCTGCCGAGGGACAGGCGCTGCAGTTCCTGCTCCGGTGTCACAGCGCGGAAGTAGGGCACAAAGCGGGGGTCCTTGTGGACAATGCGCCGATATTCTTTGAGCGAGGTCTCCGCCAGCGCTTGCATGGTTTGCCGCCAGGCCTGTTTGGGCGGTGCGTGAGGCGTGAGGGTGGCTTCCAGAGTGGAACTGGTGTACAGCTCTAGGTTGCGCAGGGCAATGTCCGGTACGCCGAACTTGAACTGAATCACCTCGCCCTGTTCGGTCACCCGCACAGCGCCGTCGATGCTGCCGGGCGGTTGTGATAACAGCGCGGCGTGGGTGGGGCCGCCGCCACGGCTGGCAGAGCCGCCGCGGCCGTGAAACAGGGTCAGGTGAATGCCGTGGCGGCGACAGGTTTGGTGCAGTGCTTCCTGGGCCCGGTACTGGGCCCAGGAAGCGGCGAGAAAGCCCGCGTCCTTGGCGGAATCAGAATAGCCAATCATGACTTCCTGCTTGCCGTCGATATCGTTTTTATACCAGTCCACTGACAACAACCGGTCGATGGTGTCGGCAGCGCCTTCCAGGTCGTCCAGGGTTTCGAACAGCGGTACTATGCGCTGCGGGTGGCGACAGCCGGCCTCCTTTTGCAGCAGGCGTACGGCCAGCACATCCGAGGGGTGGGTGGCCATCGAGATAATGTAGGCGCCGAGCGTGGAAGGTGGCTGCGCCGCCGCGACTTTGAACGTGTCCAGTACCTCCCTGGTACTGTCGGATGCGGGAAAGTCCGCTGCCAGCAGCGGGCGGCGGTTTTGCAGCTCCGCCAGCAGAAAGCGTTGCTTCTGCGCTTCGTCCCATTGCTTGTAGCTGCCCAGTCCCAGGTATTCGGTGATTTCGTCGATGGCGCCGGCGTGACGGCTCGATTCCTGGCGGATATCCAGTTTTAGCAGCGTCAGGCCGAAACAGGCGACGCGGCGGAATATATCGGTAAGACTGCCTTCGGCAATAGCTTCCATACCACAGTCGAGTAGCGACTGATAGGCGAGCTGCAAGGGTTCCAGCAACTCCTGCTCGTAAAGGTAAATAGGCGGGTTTATGGCGGTGGAATCTCCGCGCTTGAAGGTGTTTGCGCCGTTATTGTCTTTGTTGTCCTTGAGATCGTTTAGCCGGGCTTCGGCCCAGTTGCGGGTATTGAGCAGCCGTTTACGCACGTCGCGCAGCAGTTCCCGGTAGGGTTCGGGGTGGTCGCCGACCTTTTGCCGCAGGGCCTGATTGCAGTGGCCGAGGGAGAGGTCCTCGCGCAGTTCGTTGATATCGTTGTAGAGCAGGTCCGCCGCCTGCCAGCGAGCCAGTAGTAGGACTTCTTCGGTTACCGCGGCGGTGACGTTGGGGTTGCCGTCCCTGTCCCCTCCCATCCAGGAGCCAAAGCGTATCGGGGCGGCGTCCAGAGGCAGGCGCTTGCCGGTGTGCTTGAGCAGTTGCCGGTCTATTTCGCGCATATATTCCGGTACTGCCCGCCAGAGGGTGTTTTCGATGGTGGCAAAGCCCCATTTGGCTTCGTCCATGGGGGTGGGTTTGTGACGGCGGATCTCATCGGTGTTCCAACTGGCGATAATGCGCCGCCGCAATCGGTTGAGTTGCGATTGACGCTCCCCGGGTGTGAGATCAGAGCGGTCCAGGGTATCGAGTATCTGTCCGATATCGTTGTATTTGCGCAGCATGGTGCGACGGGTGATTTCGGTGGGATGGGCGGTCAATACCAGTTCTATGCGCAGGTCAAGGACGCTTTCGTAGGTCCGCTGCGGAGTAATGCCCGCCCGTGTCAGCCGGGGCAGCAGTTCGGCCAGAGATCCCGGTTGGGGCGGGGTTGAGGTATCGTGTTGATAGGCGCGGCGGCGGCGGACCCGGTGGTGCTGTTCAGCGATATTGGCATAGTTGAGAAACTGGCTGAAAGCCCGGGTCACGGGCACCAGTTCGGAGTCCTTGAGGCCGGTCATGACCTCCACCAGGGGTTTCCAGTCCTGCTGCTGGCGAGCCTCCTTGGCCTGGGCGCGGATCTGCTCGACTTTGTTATAGATATCGGTACCCACTTGTTCACACAGGGTCTCGCCAAGAATATCGCCCAGACGGCGTACATCCTCTCTCAATGGGGCATGGATATCATTTTTCATAACATCTCCAGTCGGGGTCAATAGGGGATATTAATATATCGTTAACTTCTCTGTTCGTCCCGGGTTTGCTGTCCACCCCGGCAGCGGGGCGCGGCGATAGTCGGGCACATGGCGCGTGAACAGGGGCGCTATATAGTAGCGGCTATAGGCAAAATTGCAGTAATTTTGCCATGAGTTTGCGATTGCTGCGGATCTTTCCCCACCCCAGAGGTAGGCTATTGCTCTGTGGCTGGGGTATACTTCGTCTCTTTTTATTGACTGGAAAACAGCCTGAAAAACGTGATTCGAGCCCAGAAAGAGAT
Organism: Exilibacterium sp.; assembly: GCA_037384225.1. Taxonomy (GTDB): domain Bacteria; phylum Pseudomonadota; class Gammaproteobacteria; order Pseudomonadales; family Cellvibrionaceae; genus JARROD01. The sequence goes on along the minus strand of JARROD010000068.1, from coordinate 10,233 downwards.
TATCCGCGGGTTGCACAACCTGCGCCCCGAGCACCGTAATTGTGTGGTTACCATTGGTTCTTTTGACGGTGTGCACCTGGGGCATCAGGCGATTGTGCGACAGGTGACAGCCAGGGCCGAGGCGTTACAGTTGCCGGCGGTGGTGATGGTGTTCGAACCGCTGCCGGCAGAGTATTTTTCCGGTACCGCCGCCGGGGTGGACCCGGTAAACGAAAAATGCGTGCCGGCGCGGCTGATGCGGTTTCGGGAAAAAGCCCAGGCGTTGTTCGATGCCGGTATCGACAGAGTGCTGTGCCTGTATTTTAATGAATCGCTACGTTGTTTGACGGCGTCGGAATTTGTCAACAAAGTGATTGTTGAGGGGCTTGGCCCCCGCTGTGTGATTGTCGGGGACGACTTTCATTTCGGCCGCGATCGAGGCGGTGAGTTTGCGTTGTTGCAGCAGGCCGGACAGCACCACGGTTTCGAGGTGGTCGACACCGATACCTACACGGTGGATGGTCAACGGGTAAGCAGCACCCGGGTGCGGGCGGCGCTGTCCAGCGCCGACTTTGCCCTGGCCGAACGTTTGCTGGGCAGACCCTATACGATCAGAGGCCGGGTCAGCTACGGTCAGCAACTGGGACGGAAGTGGGGGGTGCCGACGGCGAACCTGCTGCTGCAGCGGTGTCGCTCGCCGGTGCAAGGGGTGTTTGCAGTGGAGGTTAAACTGGCGGATGGGGCCCGCTATCGGGGGGTGGTCAATGTCGGCGTGCGACCGACGCTGCCCGGCAGTTCGAGCCTGCTGTTGGAGGCGCATCTGTTTGATTTTCAGCGACTGCTCTACGGACAGAGGATTGAGGTGGAGTTTAAATGCAAACTTCGCGATGAGCTGGCATTTGAGACACTGGATGCGCTGAAGGAACAGATTTATGCGGATATCGAGGCGGCTAAACACTACTTCGGGTAATTTCTCAATGACCCGGGGTGGGCACACTGTCAGGCCAACTCCCTCCAGATGGCCGCCGGATCGAAGGCACAAATACCTGGGGTTATCGAGAAGTTACTACTTCGGTTTGTAACCGTGTTTTTAAGGGTGGATGTTTAGTCGGGCCTTACCCACTCGACCCTCTGACGGAAGTTCTAGGCAGTTTACTCGTCCTAGGCAGTTTTTAAATCTTTCAAAGAAACTTGTTATACAATGACTGACTACAAGCCAACGTTAAACCTTCCCCACACCGCATTCTCTATGCGGGGCAATTTGGCTCAGCGCGAGCCGGCTATGTTGAAAGCCTGGCAAAAGAATAAGCTTTATGAGCAGATTCGCAAAGCCCGGGCAGGTCGCGAAAAGTTTATCCTGCACGATGGTCCACCTTATGCCAATGGCGAAATTCACCTCGGTCATTCTGTCAATAAGATTTTGAAGGATATTATTGTCAAGGCGAGAACTCTGAGCGGATTTGATGCGCCTTATATTCCCGGTTGGGATTGCCACGGCTTGCCCATTGAGCATCAGGTGGAGAAGAAAATCGGCAAGGCCGGGGTAAAGGTGGACTATAAAACCTTTCGGCAAAAGTGCCGCGATTATGCGACGCGACAGGTGAAGGGACAGTGCGAAGGGTTTATCCGCCTGGGGGTATTGGGGGACTGGGATAACCCCTATTTGACGATGAATTTCAAATACGAGGCTGACATTATCCGCGCCCTCGGCAGGATCGTTGAGAACGGTCATCTGCACAAAGGCTTTAAACCGGTTTATTGGAGCGTAGTGGGGGGCTCGGCGCTGGCGGAAGCGGAAGTCGAGTATCAAGACAAGACATCGTATTCTATTGATGTGCGCTTTCCCGTGGCCGATGAAGCGGCACTGGCTGCCGCCGTCGGTGATCTCGGCGGCGAGGGCAGGGTCTCGGTGGCGATCTGGACGACCACGCCCTGGACGCTGCCCGCGAATCAGGCGGTGAGTTTGAACGCCGATCTGGATTACGTGGTGGTGCAGGCGGGGGGCGAGCGGTTGGTGCTGGCCGAAGCGCTGCACGAGGCGGTTATGTCCCGCATCGGTGTGGAAACCTTTCGTGTGGTCGGCCGCTGCAAGGGCAGGGCGCTGGAGCATTTGCAACTGTGCCACCCGTTTTACACCGAGCGCAGGGTGCCGGTGATTCTCGGCGATCACGTGACAACGGATGCCGGTACCGGTTGTGTGCACACGGCACCGGATCACGGGGTGGAGGATTTCAATGTCGGCAAAGCCTACGGTATAGGGACGCTTAACTATATCGATGACCAGGGCCTTTACCGGGCCGATGTGGCGCTGTTTGCCGGCGAACATGTGTATAAGGTCGATGGGCATATTGTGTCGGTGCTTGAGGAGCGCGGTGCTTTGTTGCATCAGGATAAAATCGTCCACAGTTACCCGCACTGCTGGCGGACCAAGACGCCGCTGATTTACCGCGCGACCCCGCAGTGGTTTGTCAGCATGACGAAAAATCATTTGCTCGATGACGCCAAGCGGGCGGTCAATGATGTGCGTTGGTTGCCGGACTGGGGCCGGGCTCGCATGGACGGTATGCTGGAGGCCAGCCCCGACTGGTGCATCTCGCGGCAGCGCACATGGGGGGTACCCATTGCCCTGTTTGTGCACAAGCAAACGCAGGAATTGCATCCGCGGACGACGCACCTGATCGAAGAGGTGGCAAAGCGGGTGGAAAAATCCGGTATGGACGCCTGGTTCGATCTGGAGCCGGAGCAACTGCTGGGCGCCGAAGCCGAAAATTACAGCAAGGTGACCGATACCCTGGACGTTTGGTTTGATTCCGGCGTCAGCCATTTTGCGGTGATCGATCAACGCCCGCAGCTGAGATACCCGGCCGATTTATATCTGGAGGGGTCGGATCAGCACCGCGGCTGGTTTCAGTCTTCGCTGAAAACGGCCATCGCTATTCACGGTAACGCGCCCTATAAAGCGGTGCTGACCCACGGATTTACCATCGATGCCGAAGGGCGCAAGATGTCGAAGTCACTCGGCAATGTCATTGCGCCGCTGGAAGTGATCAATGAGCTGGGTGCGGATATCCTGCGGCTGTGGGTGGCGGCGACGGATTTCAGCGCGGAAATGAGCGTGTCCAAGGAAATTCTCAAGCGCACCGCCGATTCCTACCGCCGTATACGCAATACCGCGCGCTTTCTGTTATCGAACCTAAACGGTTTCGACCCCGCGACAGACCTTGTGCCGAGCGAGCAGATGCTGGCGTTGGATCAGTGGGCGTTGCAGCAGTCGGAGCAATTGCAGCGGGAAATTATTGCCGCTTATGACAATTACCAGTTCCATTTGATTTATCAGAAGCTGCACCGGTTCTGTGTGGTGGATATGGGCGGGTTTTATCTGGACATTATTAAAGACCGTCAGTACACCATGCCAAAAAACAGCCTCGGCCGGCGCTCGGCGCAAACGGCGCTGTATCACATTGTCGAGGCCTTTGCGCGTTGGATAGCCCCCATTCTCAGTTTTACCGCCGATGAATTGTGGGGGCATATTCCGGGCGAACGCCGCGGGGCGGTATTTGTGGCCGAGTGGTATGCGCTGCCGCCGGTCTCTGCTCAAGCGCCGGATACCGCGGCGGTGGATGCCGCTGCGCAACTGCAAGGGAAAGGCTATTGGCAGTTTATCGCCGAGGTAAAAACGGCGCTTAACAAAACCCTGGAGGCCATGCGCAATGCCGGCACCCTGGGCGGTTCACTCGAAGCCGAGGTGGTGCTTTACTGCGATAGTGACATGGGCCGACAGTTGTTGGCGCTGGGGGAAGAATTGCGGTTTGCCCTGATTACTTCCGCCGCGGCGGTGGCACCGTTGGAGGATGCAACGGATGCGGCGCTGGAAACGGAACTGGAAGGTTTGAAGGTGGCCGCGGTTAAATCAAGTCACGCCAAATGCGCGCGCTGTTGGCACCATCGCGCCGATGTCGGAAGCCACAGCGAACACCCCGAAATTTGCGGTCGCTGTGTGGAAAATGTCGCCGGCTCGGGCGAGCGGCGCCGCTTCGCCTGATAACCGGTCATAGGTTGCTGTGGAATTTTGCTAACCGAGAGAGAGTCATTGTGGGTATGGTAGCGAATGGTTTGAGAGGAAATTTTATGGCGTACTTTGGCCGGCACACCCTGGTCTGGTATGGACTGGCCGCATTGGTAATTGTGCTGGATCAGGGGAGCAAAATGTGGATTTCCAACAACCTGGAATACGGTGCGCCGCTGAGGTTCACTCCATTTTTTAATTTTACCCTGCTTCACAACACCGGCGCGGCGTTCAGTTTTCTCAGTGACGCCGGCGGCTGGCAGCGCTGGTTTTTCGGCATCGTCGCGGTGGCGGTCAGCGGTTTTCTGGTGGTCTGGCTGGCGCGCCTGGAGGCGGCCAGGCGCTGGGAAGCCGCGGCCCTGGCGTTGATTCTGGGCGGGGCGCTGGGCAATCTCTATGACCGTATCACCCTGGGACATGTCGTGGACTTTATCGTCGTCCACTATCGGCAAAATTATTTCCCGGCTTTCAATATTGCCGACTCCGCGATTACCGTGGGGGCGATTATGCTGCTGATCGATATGTTTTTCTTTCACAACGAGGATAAAGGCAATCAGGCGGGCCCGCTATGACAGATACTGGTTCTGAATTTCCCCCCGGGCTCGGTATCGGACCCGGAACGCAGGTTACGCTGCATTTCGCGTTGAAGCTGGAGAATGGTTCGGTGGTGGACTCAACCTTTGAACGGGATCCGGCCACTTTCACCGTGGGGGATGGCAATTTGCTGAAAGGTTTTGAGAAGGCCCTCTACGGGCTCACCTCCGGTCACAAAGGCACCTTTGTGATTAAACCCGAGCAGGGGTTTGGGCAACGCAACCCGAATAATGTGCAGGACATTCCCCGCAGTCAGTTCGATCAGAATCTGGAGCTGGCCGAAGGGCTGGTGTTATCGTTTGCCGACGCCCAGAAATCTGAACTCCCCGGTATTGTTACCGCGTTCGACGAGCAGATCGTGACCGTCGATTTTAACCATCCGCTGGCCGGTGTGGATGTGTTGTTCGAAGTTGAAATCATTGAAGTAAAGCCGGCAGTCACTCACTAGCCCTCAACAGACTGGAGAGCGCATTGGAAATAAAACTCGCCAACCCGCGCGGCTTTTGCGCCGGTGTCGACAGAGCTATTGATATCGTCAATCGCGCCCTGGATGTATTCGGCGCGCCCATTTACGTTCGCCACGAGGTGGTCCACAACAAGTTTGTGGTGGACTCGTTGCGCGAGCGGGGCGCGGTGTTTGTCGATGAGTTGAGTGAGATTCCCGACAACGTGATTGTTATCTTCAGTGCCCACGGCGTACCGCTGGCGGTGCGCAACGAAGCCCAGCGGCGCGGGCTCAAGGTCTTCGACGCTACCTGCCCGCTGGTGACCAAAGTGCATATGGAAGTGGTGAAATATTCCCGCACGGGCACCGAATGCGTACTGATCGGCCACGCCGGGCATCCGGAAGTGGAAGGCACCATGGGGCAGTATGACGCTTCCAATGGGGGTGTGATTTATCTGGTGGAAAACGAGCGGGATGTCGCCGAACTGCGGGTGAACAACCCCGATCGCCTGACCTATGTTACCCAAACCACGCTGTCGATGGATGATACCGCCCGGGTTATCGATGCTCTGCGGCAAAAATTCCCCGACATCGAAGGCCCGCGTAAGAACGATATCTGTTACGCGACCCAAAACCGCCAGGACGCGGTCAAGCAACTGGCGTTGGAGTGCGATCTGGTGCTGGTGGTCGGGTCCCCCAACAGCTCCAATTCCAATCGGTTGCGGGAACTGGCAGAGCGCTGCGGTGCAGATGCCTACCTGATTGATGGTCCGCGAGATCTGCATCCGGAATGGTTTCAGGGCAAACGTTCCATTGGCATCACCGCCGGTGCTTCGGCGCCGGAGGTTCTGGTGCGGCAAGTGATTGAAGGGTTGCGCGAACTGGGCGCCAAGTCGCCACAGGAAATGCTGGGGCGGGAGGAAAGTATTCGTTTTTCTCTGCCGCGTGAATTGCGGTAATCAATTTACAGTAACGTCTCAATAACCCGGCGTATTTGTGCCTTCGATCGGGCGTCCGCCTGACATTACGCCTACCCCGGGTTATTGAAAAGTTACCCTTTATATAATTCCTTGGAGACGACGAAAAATTAAATGCGCGGGCACTTTAGGAGTGCTCGCGCAGGTTGGTTTTTTATAAGGCGGTGCTGACAATGGGACAGTTTACCGTTGCGACGCCCGGCGCCACGGGAGGGACGGCAGTTGCCGTGGCCAAATCCTCAACCAGGTCGAATCTGCTGTTGTCGTAAACATTGACTAACCAATAGGGCGCGTAGTCGGCATCGTCCGGCAATGTGGCAACGACGTTGTGTGTTTGATCTGTGCCGGTTTCGGTCATAAAGCCCGAAGCGGGGCCGCCGCCCGGTTGGCCCGGATTGATGTTGAACGACACGTAAATGGGAGACGAGGTCACCACTGGGCTTTGCGGGTCAACGGTCAAGGCTTTCTCTTCAAAGGAAAAGTAGCTGACGAGCATGCCCTGGTACCAACCCTGAATCAGACCGCTGGGACCATCGCCTAAGCGTTTGGTCGCCGTGGAGCCTTCGGGCACAATGGGGCAGTTGACCAGCTTTGGGGTGGCCGTAATTTCGTAACCCATGGATAGGATATCAGTGAGGCTGGTGATGGTGTTGGCAACATAGTCTGCGGGTACGGTGACTTTGTGGACCTGCCAGAAATCGTTGTAGCCCTGCTCGCCCGGAATTACGTTGACAATGTTGAACTGGCCAGGTACGGGCGTATCTTCACCTTCGCGAAATAGCACGTAAATCGGTGCCGGTAGCGCGGGCATGACATCGAAGTTGTAATACTCAACCATTTCGCCGTCGGGACCGAGACCTTTGGTAATGAAGGGAGTCTGGTCGAAATTAATGGGCGCGTTGGCTTCAGGCAGGCCATTGTCCTCGTTGCGTACAAACAGGGTGCCGGCTGTGCCACTGAAACGGTCGATCATTGCGTGTTCGGCATCAACCGGGTCGGCGGGGGCTTCCTTCACGCTGACAACGGGGCAGTTCACTGTTGCGACGCCCGACGCCACGGGAGGGACGGCAGTTGCCGTGGCCAAATCCTCAACCAGGTCGAATCTGGTGTTGTCGTAAACATTGACTAACCAATAGGGCGCGTAGTCGGCATCGTCCGGCAGCGTGGCAACGACGTTGTGTGTTTGATCTGTGCCGGTTTCGGTCATAAAGCCCGAAGCGGGACCGCCGCCCGGTTGGCCCGGATTGATGTTGAACGACACGTAAATGGGAGACTGGCTCACTGTTGGATTTTGCGGGTCAACGGTCAAGGCTTTTTCCTCAAAGGAAAAGTAGTTGACGATCATGCCCTGGTACCAACCCTGTATTAGACCACTGGAACCATCAGCTAAGCGTTTGGTCGCCGTGGAGCCTTCGGGCACAATGGGGCAGTTGACCAGCTTTGGGGTGGGCGTAATGTCGTATTCCATGGATAGGATATCAGTGAGGCTGGTGCTGGAGTTGGCAACATAGTCTGCGGGTACGGTGACTTTGTGTACCTGCCAGAAATCGTTGTAACCCTGATCGCCCGGAATGACGTCGACAATGTTGAACTGGCCGGGTACGGGCGTATCTTCACCTTCGCGAAATAGCACGTAAATCGGTGCCGGTAGCGCGGGCATGACATCGAAGTTGTAATACTCAACCAATTCGCCGTCGGGACCGAGACCTTTGGTAATGAAGGGAGCCTGGTCGAAATTAATGGGCGCGTTGGCTTCAGGCAGGCCATTGTCCTCGTCGCGTACAAACAGGGTGCCGGCTGCGCCACTGAAACGGTCGATCATTGCGTGTTCGGCATCAGCCGGGTCGTCGGCTGGGGGTTCCTTCACACTGACAACGGGGCAGTTCACCGTTGCGACGCCTGACGCCACGGCAGGGACGTCAGTTGCCGTTGCCAAATCCTCAACCATGTCGAATCTGCTGTTGTCGTAAACATTGACTAACCAATAGGGCGAGTAGGCCGCATCGTCCGGCAGAGTGGCAACGACGTTGTGTGTTTGATCTGTGCCGGTTTCGGTCATAAAGCCCGAAGCGGGGCCGCCACCCGGTTGGTCCGGATTGATGTTGAACGACACGTGAATGGGAGACAGGGTCACCACTGGGTTTTGCGGGTCAACGGTCAAGGCTTTTTCTTCAAAAGAAAAGTAGTTGACGACCATGCCCTGGTACCAACCCTGCATCAGATCGGTGGGTCCATCGCCTAAGCGTTTGGTCGCCGTGGAGCCTTCGGGCACGATCGGGCAGTTGACCAGCTTTGGGGTGGCTGTAATGTCGTAACCCATGGACATGATTTCAGATAAGCTGGTGACGGCGTTGGCGACATAGTCTGAGGGTACGGTGACTTTGTGTACCTGCCAGAAATCATTGTAGCCCGATTCGCCCGGAATCACGTCGACAATGTTGAGCTGGCCAGGTACGGGCGTATCTTCACCTTCGTAAAAAAGCACGTAAATCGGTGCCGGTTCCGCGGGCATGATATCGAAGTTGTAATACTCAACCAGTTCGCCGTCGGGACCGAGACCTTTGGTAATGAAGGGAGTCTGATCGAAATTAACGGGCGCATTAGCTTCAGGTATGCTGTTGTTTTCATTGCGTACAAACAGGGTGCCGGCTGTGGCACTGAAGCGGTCGATTGTTGCGCGTTCGGCAGAGTCCACGTCCACCGGCTCCATCATGCTGACAGGAGGAGTGGTAACTTCATCATCATCATCGTCATCGTCGGAACATCCGACCAGCATGAAAGCAAAGGCATATACAATTACAAACAATGTAATGCGCAGGTAGGTCATATACTTCTCCTAATGGATTGATAAATTGTTGTAGGAAAATCCATGAGACGATGGTCGCAAATCGAAGTCATTTAACCCTCACAAAATGAAAACATTTATCTAACAGAATTCTCACGGAAAAATGTCAGGTTATATTTTTATGTTTTTTTGTGCCATTTAGATGATTTTGGCGAAATTGGCAGTGTGAATTTCCTCCCATGGCGATGGGCCCTCAACCAATGGTCCCCAGCCTAACTTAAACCAAGTTGGGATTTGACCTGGCCGCGTAGCTCCGCCCAGCCGCTCCAGGTATTCGCGGCACTTACGCCCTTACGTGGGGCCTGCCACGCGGCGTCGTCGCTCCATCGGAAAAACGGCACTGGCGTTGAACTTTGTGGAAGCGGCCATGCTCTCGCAGATGAAACCCGCGCTGGTGTTCAGTATGGAGATGACTGCCGGCGCGCTGGCTATATCAGAGCAAAATCCGCAACGGTCAGCTCACCGAGGAGGATTGGTCCAAGTTGTCTGGGGCGATCGGTAAAATGAAAGACAAACTACTTTGTATCGACGATACTCCTGGGCTGACACCGCAGGAAGTGCGAGCCCGGGTACGGAGGGTGGCCCGAGGGCACGGCAATCCGGCGCTCTAATCCTCACATAGGGATAGCTATGCTCCGGTTAGAAAAATCTGCGCGCGGCCCTGAAAATACCGCTCTAAAAGGTCCTGAGCTCGAAAATGTATGCAACGATAGGGTTGATTAAGCGGCGAGTTGCTCTATACAAGACTTGTGTTGAACGTCAACGGGCGACGAGTGTCGCCAGTTTTCGATCGCACGGCGGGTTTCACGTTTTGCCTCGCGCCGTTTGGCGCTACGCGATTTCTCGTGCACGCCGCCTTTGCGCATAATGGGGTGTGCCGCGTGGCGGTTGCGAAGCTTGGGTTTATTGCCCATATCGTTTCTCCTTTTAGAAAAGAGCGCGGCACCGTTTCCACGATGCCGCGCTCAGGATACCCGAATTTTTAATACCTGTCAGAACTCTTTGCGAATGGTAACCCCCAGAGTGGGTGGTTGGTTGGTACGGAAAGTCCGCTAAAAAATAGGAAAAAGTCTAAAATAAAATCTGCGGAAAATCGGATGTGACGGGATGCCATTTTTTATATCGAGAAAGGTTTCAAACCACTCCCTTTTCTCTTTGCCAAAAGATACAATGGCATTCCAGTCATCAGCGCCGGCGATGGCCGTACAGATAGCGATGGCCATAATTTTCTCCAACGGATGATCACATTTATTTTCCATGCATGGATCAGGTATAGCGAGTAAATGTTCAAGTAGTGTTTGGATTCTGTCGTTTTGTTTGCTGCCCC
>JARROD010000067.1:0-14671 GCA_037384225.1 Exilibacterium sp. | reverse complement strand
AAAGGGCACGGAATAACTTCCCGCCCCTTTATCAGTACTAAAAAGGGGTTTTAAGGCGCCCGCTTGGCTAGGCGCAAAAACGAAGGCGTGGTGGGCCTACGTCGAGTTTTTGCAACGACGCCAGGCGGGATGCATCGGAAGCGACTCTTTATAAAACAAAAAGGGGAAGTTATTCCGTGCCCGTTCCTAAGATCAAGGAGGGATTGAGCGATGACGAGAGCGAACAAGGTCGGCTGGCAGTGAATACTATTGGTGTCCACTGTGCTGGCGGGTCTTGGCGGAACGGCGTGGCTGCGGGCCGAGGAGACCGAACTGTTGGAGGAAATTGTCGTGCGCGACATTAAACGCGCCTAGGCCAGCGCTGTGGTACCAAACGCAACGCGCTGTCCATTGTCGATGCCATCTCTGCCGAAGACATTGGCAAGCTACCGGATGTCACCATCTCCGATTCGCTGCAACGTATTACCGGGGTGCAGATCCGCCGCTCCGCCGGCGAGGGAAGCGCCATCAATATTCGCGGTCTGCCCCAGGTATTGACCATGCTCAACGGCGAATCCTATTTGGGTGCCGGCTCTGTGACCAACGTGCAGCCGGATGTTGGCGATATTCCTTCGTCGCTGTTTGCCGGCGCCGATGTGATCAAGTCTCCGCTCGCTTCTCTGACATCGGGAGGTATCACCGGCACGGTCAACCTGAAGACTCGGCGCCCCTTTGACTTGGATGCGGGCTGGATCCCAGAACATTTACGAGCCGCGCTGGAGTCTGGGGGTGCGGGGTCATTTCTGAAAATATAAAAATGATTATTGGGGGAAATTTAATGAAATGGTTTACATCTATATTTTTTGTAGTGGTATTGAGTATCACGGTTATCGGGTGCGCGATGAAGTCCGTCAACAACAACTTGTTTGAAAACAGCCTCGCCCATAAACAACAACCGCAAATCAGTGTCCAGTTGTGGTCGGTCAGGGAGGACGTAAAAAACGACATCGAAGCCGCGCTTCGGCAGATCGCCGCCATGGGCTTCGAGGGTGTGGAGTTTGCCGGCGAATTTGGTATCTACGCCGACAATCCCCAGGGACTGAAACAGTTACTCGACAGCCTGGGGTTAAAAGTAAGTGGGGCACATGTCGGATTTGAACAATTCTCAGCCGAAAATTTCGAAAAAACGCTCGCTTTTTATCGCGCCCTTAAGTGCCGGTTATTAATCATACCCTGGGACGAGCGCGCATTCGATTCGCAGGGCGTGCAGGTGTTTGTTAGCGATCTCCTCGATCTGCAAATAAAACTGGCGCCGGAAGGGTTCAGGCTCGGTTTTCACAATCACCATCAGGAGTTAGCCTCTTACCAGGAAGCAACTTACTGGGATTATATTGCGGAGCAGACACCGCCTGATTTCATTTTGCAGCAGGATGTTGGCTGGACGACTTATGCCGGTAAAGATCCGGTTGAGTATGTGCGCCGCTACCCTGGCCGCACATTGACAACGCATTTCAAAGCCACACTACCCGAAGGCACCCAGGGCAAGTTGCCGATTATCGGACGTGATACCATCGACTGGCCGTCATTGATTAAGGCCAATATCGATGTCGGCGGCACCCGTTGGTTTGTGGTGGAGCAGGAGGACTATCCAGAGGGGATGACGCCTATGGAAGCCTTGAGAGCGTCCAAGGAGGGACTGGATGAGGTGTTAGGGCAACTGTTCTGAGATAAATAATACGGAGTCCAACCCCATGATTCGTCCCAAGGAATCGGCACCCGGTTATACCGGCAGCTCATCGAAGCGCTTCAGTAAAAATCCCTGCACAGCCTGCTGGCGGGTATCGCCCTGCCCAACGAGGGGAGCGTTGCACTGCATGTAAAAAAAGGCCCCTTGAGAGTCGGGGCAACTTGGAGAAAGAATATCGAAACTGTCAGCCGTCACCCCTTTGGGGGTGACAATCAATGGCTCTTCTGGCCGGCCAGAGCCGGGGCAGGGACCTGTTCGGTTTCTGTATTTTGCACAAAGCGTCGCGTCAATAAGGTTGCCGCGATAGCGGCCACTAGCAGCACCGCCGCGATAGCGTAGTTACCGTAAAGCAATGCGCCAACACAAAACAGCGTGGCATAAATGCCGAAGGTGGAGACCAGGGCGACCAATCCACCGCTCTTTAGTTCTGTCGGATCGGCTTTCACTGTGGCGGAAAAACTGTTCAGCCGGGTCTGATCGGTGGCGCTGGTCAATAGTGTGACAGCGACCCAGCCCAGGGTGGTCAGGGTCACGCTGGTAACCAATTTTTGCCAGGCGGGAAGATCTGAATAGGGGCCGAATTCGAAAAATACGCTGATTACAAAAGACAGCAGCATGGCTGAAATTTCGCTCCACACATTGATGCGCAGCCAAAACCAACGCAACAGAAACAGCAAACCGGTTCCGGCGCCGATACTGAGCAGAATTTGAAAAGCCTGGAGGGCGCTCTCCAACAACAATGCCACGGCGCCGGCCAAAACCATCAGTGCAACGGTGGCCAGGCGGCCGACGAGTACCTGCTGTTTTTCCGAGGCGCCGGGAACGATAAAGCGGGCGTAGAAATCATTGACAAAATAGGAGGCGCCCCAGTTGAGGCTGGTGGAAATGGTGGAGACGTAGGCCGAGACCAGTGACGCCACCACTATTCCCAGGATGCCATGGGGCAAAAAGGTCAGCATGGCTGAGTAGGCGAGATCGTCCTGGACCAGGTGCTCGGGTACGCTGGGCAGTGCGGCTTTTAGGCTTTCAAGATCGGGAAAAACCACCAGTGAAGCAAGGGCGACGAGTATCCACGGCCAGGGACGCACCGCGTAGTGGCAGAAGTTAAAAAAAGCCGAAGCGCCAATGGCGTGGTTTTCGGTTTTAGCCGCCAGCATGCGCTGGGCAATATAGCCGCCACCCCCGGGTTCCGCACCCGGGTACCACACGCTCCACCACTGCACGGCAAACGGAATGATCAGCAGGGGAATAAATTGTTCGGGGTCCGACATATCGGGCAATATGCCGGTTTTGCCCAGTACATTGGGGTGCTCAAGGAGTGCGCCGAGGCCGCCGATCGAAGGGTGGTTGACGGCAAAATAGGCCGCCAGCAGTGAGCCTGTCATGGCCAACAGAAATAGAAACAGATCAGTGATCAACACGCCGAGAAAACCGCCGGCGGTGCTGAACAGCATAGTGATCAGACCCGCGCCCACGACTATGGTGAAAGGCGAAAGATCCAGCAGCACGCTGCCGATTTTAATGGCGGCGAGGGTGACATTGGCCATGATCATGATGTTGAAGAACCCCCCCAAATACAGTGCCCTGAATCCTCTTAAAAATCTCGCCGCCTGGCCACTGTATCGTTTTTCGTAAAACTCCACATCGGTGGTGACGCCGAGCCGGCGCCAGAGACGGGCATAGACGAACGTGGTGAGCATGCCGGTAAGCAAAAAACTCCACCAGGCCCAGTTTCCGGCCACCCCCTGGGAGCGCACCAGGTTGGTGACCAGGTTGGGTGTATCGGCGGCAAATGTGGTCGCCACCATTGAAAAGCCGAGTAACCACCAGGGCATATTGCGACTGGCGAGAAAGTAAGAACCGCTGCTGGCGGAGGACCTTTTGCTGACCAGTAAACCAATGACAACAGTTGTGGACAGGGACACACCGACAATAGACCAGTCCAGGGTTGAAAGGTGCATAATATGACTCTCAGTTAGCTTTTATAATGCATTGTTATGGGTTTGCGCCTACGGCGCTCTTCCCCTTGCTTCCCGGAGGCAAAAATTGATGTCGCTTGGGGGCTATACCCGTAGACGTACAGTTGATAACTTCCCTTATCCGTAATTTCCCAATAACCCGGGGTCGGCGCGATGTCAGGAGAACGTCCACTGGATACGAAGGCACAATACCCCGGATTATTGAGAAGTTACACTTTAGGAGAACGCCGACGGTATACTTAAGGTCATGCACGAAAACCGGAAGTTATTTCGTGCATGTCCCTTAAGGAACGGGAAGTTATTCCGTTCCCGTTCCTAAACCAAAGTCGCTTGAAATAGGGTGCCAGAGGGAAACTATGTCCGTAGGTATCGAGTACATTCGTAAACTGTGCAAACTTATGCTCACCCTCAACCAGGGAGATCACTTAAATACACTGGGCATGACGTTCACAGAGATTGAAAAAGGATTTGTCACCATGGAACTGCCTTACAGCGAAGGCATTGTGGGAAATCCGCAGACAGGTATCGTTCACGGTGGTGCTGTCACTGCGCTTTTGGATACCTGTTGCGGAATCGCCGCCGGCACGACGCTGGAGGAAGTGGGGATGTGCCCGACACTGGATTTGCGCATGGATTATATGAGGGCCGCGGCCCCCAACGATACCATTTACGCACAGGCCCGGGTTTACCGCACTACTAATAGCGTGATTTTTTGTCGTGGCAAAGCCTACCAGAAGGATCCAGAGCGCCCGGTGGCCTATTGTGTGGCCAACTTTGCGCGTCTCGACCCGGAAGTTCTCCGGGCTATGAGCGAACAACTGAAACCTTTTCTCGATACAGTGGAGAGTTAAATGATATCGATGGCGAGCGAGGCTGAGCTGGCTCTGGCGCGGAAAAGTCGGGATCCGGCGCCGTTGATCGCGGTCATTCCCTATGCGCGTTTACTGGGGATGGAGGCCGAATACGGGGAGGAGCTGCTATTTTATTTACCCCCGCAGCAGAGCAATGTCGGCAACCCGGCGCTGCCGGCGCTGCACGGCGGCGCCATCGGGGGGTTTATGGAAATGTCCGCCACGCTGTATCTGCTGATGACAATGGAAATACCGCGAATGCCCAAGATTGTAGACTTCTCCATCGATTATGTACGCGTCGGGCGGTTTCAGACCACCTGGGCTGGGTGTCAAGTGGTCCGCCAGGGGCGCAAGCTGGTCAATGTGTCTATCCACGCCTGGCAACATGAGCGTCAAGTGCCTATTGCTACCGCCAGAGCCCATTTTGTGTTGGATTAAAATACGCTCAAAGCGTTTGAGTTTCAAGCATAAGTGACGTGCCCGCGTTCGCTTTGGGTATATTTGCTCGAAAACCTTTGTTGCCGGCTTGAATTTCCATTCACAGACCCCATCTTCACTGCCAACAGGCCCGTTAGTGGCTGATTAAGTGTTTATTCTGGAAATACCCAATCTTGAGAATAATAGGAGTCTGTACCCAATGACCGTAGCAGCGCATAAAGAGACCATGGGCTTTCAAACGGAAGCCAAGCAACTGCTCCACCTGATGATACATTCACTGTATTCCAATAAAGAAATCTTCCTGCGCGAGTTGGTTTCCAATGCCTCGGACGCTATCGATAAGCTGCGTTTCGAAGCGCTGTCCAATAACGAGTTATATGAAAATGACCCCGAGCTTCGCATCCGCATCGAGTTTGATAAAGAAGCCAAAACGGTTTCGATTATCGATAACGGGATAGGCCTGTCGCGTGATGAAGTGGTGGAGAATCTGGGTACTATCGCTAAATCGGGCACTGCGCAATTTTTACAAAACCTTAAAGATGAGCAGAAAAAAGATGCTCACCTGATTGGCCAGTTCGGTGTCGGTTTTTATTCCGCCTTTATCGTTGCTGACCGGGTAGAGGTTCTCACACGTCGCGCCGGTCTTGGCAAGGACGAAGGGGTTCACTGGGAATGCAGCGGCGAGGCGGAATTCAGTGTGGAAACCATCGAAAAAGCCGATCGGGGCACAACGATTATTCTGCACTTGAAAAGCGACGAAACAGAATTTGCCGATAGCTGGCGGCTGCGCTCTATTGTCAAGAAATACTCCGATCATATATCCGTCCCGGTCGAGATGCTGAAACAAAGTATTTCCGACAGCGATGACGACGAAACGGACGCGGAGGAAGGTGACGAGAAGGCGGAGAAAAAGGACAGCGAAAAGAGCCAGGAAAAAGCGCCGGAATATGAGACTGTGAATACGGCTACCGCGCTCTGGACCCGGTCGCGTAAAGACGTTAAGGATGAGGAGTACAAGGAGTTTTACAAACATATATCACACGATTTCAGTGATCCGTTAGCCTGGAGCCATAATCGTGTGGAAGGTAAATTGGATTACACCAGTTTGCTGTATTTGCCTGCGAAGGCACCCTACGATTTAAATAACCGCGATGCGTCCCGTGGATTGAAACTCTATGTACAGCGCACATTTATCATGGACGATGCCGAGCAGTTTTTGCCTCTGTATCTGCGTTTTATCAAAGGCGTGGTCGATTCCAACGATCTATCGCTGAACATTTCCCGTGAGATTTTACAAAAAGATCCGAATATCGACTCCATGCGCTCGGCCTTGACCAAGCGTGTCCTCGACATGCTGGAAAAAATGTCGAAAAATCAGCCCGATGATTACACCACAGTCTGGAAAGAGTTTGGGCAAGTACTGAAGGAAGGTCCCGCGGAGGACTACGCCAACAAAGAAAAAATTGCTAAGTTATTACGCTTTTCCACAACCCATACCGACAAGCCCGAGCAAGATCAGTCGCTGGCTGACTATATCGCCAGAATGAAAGAAGGGCAGGAAAAAATTTATTACATTGTGGCCGATAACTTCAATACGGCCAAAAGCAGTCCGCACCTGGAAGTTTTTCGCAAAAAGGGTATTGAAGTGTTGCTGCTCTGCGAACGGGTCGACGACTGGTTGGTTGGGCACCTTATGGAGTTTGATGGCAAGCAGTTTCAGGATGTGGGTAAAGGCGAACTTGATTTGGGTAATCTGGATACCGAAGAGGATAAAAAAGTTCAGGAATCCGTTGCCAAACAGTACGAAGGTCTGGTTGAGCGGGCCAAGTCCGTGCTGGGTGACAAGGTCAATGAGGTGCGGGTTACCAGCCGCCTGACGGATTCTCCGGCCTGCCTGGTGGTCGGTGAGCACGACATGGGGGCGCAAATGCGCCGGATCCTGGAATCGGCCGGACAAAGTGTTCCCGACAGCAAGCCCATCTTCGAGCTGAACCCGGAGCACACGCTGGTGCAGAAGTTGGACCAGGAGCCCGATGAAGACCGCTTTGCCGATCTCACGCATATTCTGTTTGATCAGGCCAGCCTCTCTGAAGGGGGGCAACTGGAAGATCCCGCCGCCTATGTGCAAAAGCTTAATAAATTGTTGCTGGAACTGAGTAATTGATTGAAAAAGTCCAGGTACCACCTGGCCTTTTTCGTTATTTCCGTAACTTCTCAATAACCCGGGATGGGGCACATTGTCAGCCACCTCCGAATGGCCGCCGGGTCGAAGGCACAAATTTCCTCGGGTTATTGAGAAGTTACTTATTTCCCCTTTCCCGTCAGCTATTTTTAAAGGTACCCTGCACGGGTATTTTGGTTTTCGGACAAGGCATTTAAGTGCAAATGATAGATACAAAAAAAGTAGTTGCCGTTCTCGGCGGGGGTAGCTTTGGCACGGCGATAGCCAATATTGTCGCCAGCAATGGCTATCGTACTTACTTATGGATGCGCGACAGCGCGCGGGCACAGCGTTGTCAGAAGGCTCGAGAAAACCCTGAATATCTTCCCGGTTATCAGCTGCACGATAATCTCGTTGTTGAGTCCGATCTGGCCGCCGTGGCCGCCGCCAGTGACGTAGTGTTTATATCTGTGCCCAGCCATTCCTTTCGCGAAGTCACCCGGCAGGTGGCCGCTTATCTCAAGCCTGGTGACGTGGTGATCAGTACCACCAAAGGGATAGAGGCGGAGGGGTTTACGCTCATGAGCCAGGTGCTTGAACAGGAACTGGACAATGTGCTCATCGGTGTTTTGAGCGGGCCCAACTTCGCCAAAGAGATTGTGCAGCAGCAGCAGACGGGAAGTGTGATTGCCAGCAGAGACGATGCAGTGATTGAGACTGTACAGTCTATACTGTGCTCTGATACTTTTCGCGTCTATGCCAACCATGACAGCTATGGTGTGGAACTGGGCGGGGCGCTGAAAAATATATATGCCATTGTCTGTGGGATGGCGGCGGCGCTGGGGTCCGGTCACAATACCCAGGCGATGCTGCTGACCCGCAGTCTGGCCGAAATGGGGCGTTTTGCCGGACACTTGGGCGCCAACCCGATGACCTTTCTAGGGCTGGCAGGGGTGGGGGATTTGATCCTTACCTGCACCTCGGATTTAAGCCGTAATTACCGCGTAGGCTATGCTATAGGTCAGGGCAGGGATTTGCAAACAGCGATGGCGGAGATAGGTCAGGTGGCGGAGGGTGTCAACACGCTGCGGCTGGTGAAACAAAAGGCCGATGAACTGGGTGTTTACATGCCGTTGGTATCAGGTCTTTACCGCGTATTGTTTGAGCATCGCCCTATTGCTGAAGTGGCACACGGATTGATGGTCGGGGAACAAAACACTGATGTTGAATACACGGGGAAATAAACATGGACAATAAACTGAAGTCGAATATAACGTCGGGCAGGCACTGGCTCCGACTGGTGTTTATGCTGTTGTTTGCCATTATTTTGTATGTGGCAATGTTGTTGATGTGGGTGCTGGTTGCTTTGCAGTTTTTGTTTTCTCTCGTTACAGGTAGGGATAACATCCAGTTGCGCGGGTTTGGGGAGGCGCTATCGATTTTTATTTATCAGATGCTGCGGTTTCTGACCTATAACAGCGAAGAGAAACCTTTTCCCTTCGCTGACTGGCCACAACCGGAGCAGAACTATTCCGGTACCGCAGGCGATAGACCCGATGAGGTAGAAGCTCGGGAGCAGCCTCTCCCCGGGGAGCCAGAGAACCCGGAACCAGAGGCGGGGCAAAAACAGAAGAAGGAACAGGAGTCAGGCGACCAAGGCCCGAAACCTTCCGAGCGCAATGATTCTGGTTCAAGTTAAATGGACATATTCGTTATGCGCCACGGTGAAGCCGAGTCTCAGTTGACCCGGGATCGAGATCGTCAATTGACGGAGCGTGGCTATGCTGACGCGAGTGCGATGCTCAAACAAGCGCTGCCTGACCTGGAAAAAGTGCAAAAAATTCTGGTCAGTCCCTATAACCGGGCTCTGCAGACCGCAGATATCGCGGCTGAGCTGCTGCCCGGGCGCATGTTGATGACAGTCGAAGATCTGGTGCCCTCTGCCAATTTTATGCGCCTCGGTGCATTTATTGAATCACTTCAGTTGGAGCGGGTGCTGGTGGTTAGTCACCAGCCGCTGGTGGGTACCTTTGTCGACTGGCTGTGTGGTTTAGAGCCGGGATGCTATCGCATGGGAACCAGCTCTCTGGCGTTCATTAAAACTGACATTATTGCGGCCGGGTGCGGCGAGTTACAGTGGCTCAGGCAGCCAGGAGCCTGAATGTGTTCTGTCACTGCACGGAGAATTGGGAATAGTGGGTATATAGTGGGTATAGAGTGCTAGGCGAGATTCATTTTCAAGTCGGTGATGTTCAACTTAACGCGCAAGAGTGGGGTAAACCGGGGGATTTTCCTGTGCTGGCGCTTCACGGCTGGCTGGATAATAGTGCCAGTTTTTCGCGGTTGGCACCTTTAATAGAAAACGTTCACCTGTTGGCCCTGGACTTGGCCGGGCACGGTCAGTCGGGCCATCGCCCGCGTTTTGCGCCTTACAATATCTGGGAGGACGTCAGCGAGGTATTTGCCGTAGCTGACCAGATGGGTTGGGGGAAGTTTGCACTGATAGGGCATTCTCGAGGTGCCATTATCAGTATGCTGGCAGCTGGAACCTTTCCGGAACGCATAACCCATCTGGGTTTGATCGACGGCTTCTGGCCGGAACCTGTGGCTGCCGCTGAGGCGCCTGAGCAGCTTGCCCGTTCCATTCGGGAGTTGAATAAACTGCGAAGCAGGTCATTTGCGGTGCATTCCGAGTTGGAGTCGGCGATTAAAGTACGTCAAAAAGTCTCTTTTGCGCTCAGTTATCAGGCCGCCAAAGCGTTAGTCGAACGCGGTGTAAAACGGGTGCAGGGAGGGTACAGTTGGAGCGCCGATCCGCAATTACAGGTGGCCTCGTCCGTTAAGCTCACCCAGGACCATATCGTCGCTTTTACCAGGCGTATAACCGCACTGACAAAACTGGTGCTGGCCGAACAGGGGCTGCGAAGGCGGTTTGAACTGGAGCGGGAAAGTCTGAGCGCGTTTGAATCGATTGAAGTTGACACGTTGCCGGGGGGGCATCATTTGCATATGGAGGCGGAATCGCTAAGAATTGCCGAACTATTGAATGGACTGTTTGCCAGAAGTTTATGAGATTTCCGTTTCTAAAGATCGGTTCGGTTTTGACCGCTGCCGCCTTGGTAGCATTACTGTCTGTGGGGGTATTGGGGGTCGCGGCGGGAGCGGCAGCCGAAAGTGGTCTGTCGTTAACGCCCCACCCTCGTGCAAGAGTGGTTTACCACTCCGATCTCGAAAGTGACAACTACATGCTTACCCTCGGCGCGTTGGAAAAAGTCGACGGCGCTTGGCGGGCGGAGAAAGAGCACCGCTTAAAGGGTAGCCTGCACCGCGATACGCTGGAGTTTCCCAGGGACTACAGCGCCCGGGAGGTGTTTCAGTATTTTGACGATCAACTGCAGAACCTGTCCAGCCGGGAACTCTACCGCTGCAACGCGCGCCGTTGCGGTAGCAGCAATAGCTGGGCCAATAACCGTTTCGAAATAAAACAGCTTTACGGTCTGGATCAGGATCAGTATTACGGTGCCTATGAAGTGGAAGGTCCGCGCCATGAACTTTACTTTGTCGCTCTCTACGCTGTACGCCGTGGCAATAAGCGGGTTTATGCCCAGGTTGATATTTTAACGGTCGGGAATCAGGCTCAGGGGCAGATCGCTCCGAGCCCGGAATCCATTGCCGGTCAATTGAAGAGGCGCGGCTTTTATGTGTTGCCAGGGCTGTCATTCGGCGCCGAAGGACCGCAATTGGATGCCCAGCACCTGCAGGGGCTGGTGCGGGCGTTAAAGCGCGAGCGGAGGCTCAATATCGCTATTGTCGGACACGATTACGGGCCGGGAGATATAGAACAGCGTAAAACGGTGTCTCTGGCGTATGCTGAATATGTCAAAACACAGTTGGTTGCCGCCGGCATCAAGGTGGCCCGACTCAGTGCCTTTGGCGTTGGCAGCCTGGCGCCGGAGCGGCGTGGAAATCGCAGCCAGCGAGTGGAGCTGGTATCTATTGACTAGTGCCCTGCCCCGCCATTAAACGCCCAATCAGCGTTTAATGGCGGGGCAGGGCACTAGCGGATTAATGACAGAAACTCAGCCCGAGTGCTAGGATTGGAGCGGAAGCACCCCAACATAGCCGATGTTTTCATCATAGAGTTCTGCTTTTCTACCCCGCGCATCATCATGCACATATGTCGGGCCTCGATGATGACACCGACACCGGCCGCTTGGGTAACCTGCTGCAGCGTCTCGGCGATTTGAATGGTCAATTGTTCCTGAATCTGCAGGCGCCGCGAATACATGTCGACGATGCGGGCCACTTTTGACAGACCCAACACCTTGCCTGTTGGAATATAGGCGACATGGGCTTTACCGATAAAAGGCAGAATATGGTGTTCGCAAAGTGAATAGAGCTCGATATTGTCAACCAGGATCATTTCACTGGAATCCGAGGGAAACAGGGCACCGTTAACCACATCTTCCACCGTCTGCTGATAGCCGCGAGTAAGAAAGCGATACGCCTTTGCGGCGCGCTCTGGTGTTTCCACCAGCCCGGCCCGGGTGGTATCTTCACCGATCTCTTTGATGATGGCTGCAAAATGGTCTTTCATTGTATTGTCCCTCTATGCCCTTGCTGGAAAATCTGTGACAGGGGGGCGCCACCCTACGGTATATGGCGGCTTTCGTAAACTTTTTTTGTGGTGTAATTGTAACATGCCTGCACCTTGTCTGCGGAAACAGGAAGTTACTTCGCGCGCGGCGTAAGAGCCTCCCGCCGGTTGGGGTATCCGCTATCTGCACGAGCTGCTGCAAGGTGGTTTTAAACGCGGTAAGATAGTCACGTGGTTCAGCAAAACTATACAGCTGGCGATAAACACAGCTGGTAACGACAGTCGATAATGACAATCGACAAAGACAGCTGTCGATATTCAAAGCGATAACGCAGCAGCCTGCAGTCTGTCACTTATAATCTATAGCCGAGGGAGTATACCAGTCTTGATTGAGAAGCGGGAATCTGCATACAGCGAACTGCTAACTGTCAGAGATTTTATACGCTGGGGTTGCAGCCGCTTTAATGCCGGGCAGCTGTATTTTGGTCATGGTAGTGATAATGCCTGGGACGAGGCCAGCTATCTGGTTTTGCATACCTTGCACCTGCCCTGGGATATAACCCCGGAAGTGCTCAATGCCCGGCTGACCTGCGACGAACGCAAAGCCGTGGCTGCAGTGATCGAGCGCAGGATTAAGGAGCGCATACCCGCCCCTTATATAACCGGAGAAGCCTGGTTTGCGGGGTTAAAATTTTATGTCGATCAACGTGTATTGGTGCCGCGTTCTCCACTCGCAGAGTTGATTGAGC
Source organism: Exilibacterium sp. (assembly GCA_037384225.1). Taxonomy (GTDB): domain Bacteria; phylum Pseudomonadota; class Gammaproteobacteria; order Pseudomonadales; family Cellvibrionaceae; genus JARROD01. Next base: position 2,170 of record JARROD010000067.1, on the reverse strand, counting down.
AGCGATTCCAGCCCTGGATGAATGAACCGCCGCAACGTATTCTCGACCTTTGCACCGGCAGTGGCTGTATCGGTATCGCCTGCGCCGACGCCTTTCCCGAAGCGGCGGTGGATTTGAGCGATATTTCCGCACAGGCGTTGGAGGTAGCCGAGATAAACATTGCCCAACACCAGTTGCGAGAGCGCGTGCAGGTTATCCAATCCGACCTGTTTTGCGGTTTGGACGGGAAAAAGTACGATCTGATTGTCAGCAACCCCCCCTACGTAAACGCCGATGATCTGGCGAATATGCCTGAAGAATACAGAACCGAGCCTGCGCTGGCTCTGGAGTCGGGGCCTGACGGCCTGGACTTTACCCATCGCTTGCTTCGCGAAGCCGATGAATACTTAACCGATAACGGCGTTTTAGTCGTGGAGCTCGGTAATTCCTGGCCCGCTCTGGAATTGGCATACCCGCGGGTCCCTTTCTTTTGGCCGGAGTTCGAGCGTGGCGGACACGGCGTGTTTATCCTCAGCGCCGAGCAGTTGCGGGAACATCGCATGGATTTGTTGAAGAATCCACGTGGGCTAGGCGTATAATGGCGAACTTTTATAACCCTATAAAGGCGCTTTCGGCAAGTGCTTATAGCGCTGATATGTCGGGAAATACCTTTGGCAAGTTGTTTACAGTCACTACGTTTGGAGAAAGCCACGGCTTGGCTTTGGGTTGTATTATCGACGGTTGTCCGCCGGGACTGGAGATATCCGAGGCGGATATCCAGTTTGACCTCAACCGCCGCAAACCAGGTCAGTCACGCTATACCACCCAGCGGCGTGAAGCCGATCAGGTAAAAATTTTATCCGGTGTCTTCGACGGTAGGACTACGGGCACTCCCATAGGCCTGCTGATTGAAAACACCGATCAGCGTTCCAAGGATTACTCCAACATTAAAGATCAGTTCCGCCCCGCCCATGCCGATTACACCTACATGCAAAAGTATGGTGTGCGAGACTACCGGGGCGGCGGGCGCTCTTCGGCCCGGGAAACGGCAATGCGGGTGGCTGCCGGTGCGATTGCTAAAAAATATCTGCTGCAACGAGCCGGCATTCAGGTGCGAGGATTTTTGTCACAGCTTGGCCCAATTGCGATCGATCCCGTTATTGTCGATAAGATAGATTGGGACGAAGTAAACCGGAATCCGTTTTTTTGCCCGGAAGCTGACAAGGTGCCCGCTATGGAGGAGTACATGCAGTCTTTGCAGAAGGAAGGCAATTCCATTGGTGCCCGGATAACGGTAGTGGCAACCGGTATGATCCCGGGGCTTGGAGAGCCGGTATTCGATCGTCTCGATGCCGATATTGCCCACGCTTTGATGAGTATCAATGCAGTCAAAGGTGTGGAAATAGGCGCTGGGGTCGACTGTGTCACTCAGAAGGGCAGTGAGCACCGCGATGAAATAACCCCGGAAGGATTTCTATCCAATCACGCCGGTGGCGTACTCGGCGGTATTTCTTCCGGGCAGGATATCATTGCTCATATCGCGCTCAAACCGACTTCGAGCCTGCGACTTCCCGGCCGTAGCGTGGACGTGCACGGTAACCCGGTGGAAGTGGTAACCAAAGGCAGACATGACCCTTGTGTCGGTATTCGCGCAACCCCGATCGCCGAAGCCATGTTGGCGCTTGTAATAATGGATCATCTTTTGCGGCAGCGCGGCCAAAACGCCGATGTCGATAATGACATTGCCGTTATTCCGCCGCAGGCATAAGGTGCCATTGATTCTAATTCGCAGGCATAAGGTGCCATTGATTTTAATTCGCACACGGGATCTTATTGCAAATTATTAGTGCAATTTATTTTTGCAGCTTATTATTGCAACTTAATTTAATGCTGCTGTTATTTAATGCTGCTGTTGCGTGATTCACGCTCAAGCCACTATACATTATAGTTAGTCGAAAGTGTATAGATTGAGAATAGATTGAGATTAGCTATTACAAGTGATTTGCCCATCGTTGATAACCTCTCAATAAGCCGGGATATTTGTCTCTTCGATCCGGCGACCACCCGGAGATAGTTGTCCCGACCCCCGGGGATTGAGAAGTTATTTTAAATCTTAATAATAAATTGAATTTGAATTCTTTTTTGAAATTTGGGAAAACCTATTCAAACAGCCGCACACTTGGTGAAAAAC
>JARROD010000066.1:0-13250 GCA_037384225.1 Exilibacterium sp. | reverse complement strand
CGCCCCTTTTTAGTACTGATAAAGGGGCGGGAAGTTATTCCGTGCCCGTTCCTCAAAGTACATCAGAAGCCAGCCCGGAATGTGCAAAGAAAACAAACGGTTCTTTAGGGATGTGCACGTCCCTAAAGCGATTGCCTTAGAAGATTTTTAAGCGTGGGTTTCGCAAAACGAAGTTTGCACCTGTTTTGAGGCTATAAATTTATTTTTTTCTGTATTGTAAATGGTTTTTGGTGGCTTTTTCTGAATTTGATTTTGTTATGTACATGTAGTATTTTTTTGTGAAACTGTTACCTAATTTTTTCGCAATTATCAGTGATAATATCAGGTATCGTACTTCACAAGGAAACATTTTTGTTATAGTGCCTGACCGAAAACCTCCTTTTTGGTTAATGATGCAAAAAGTTGCGCGTGAATTTTTTGCAGATTGATCGCTCTGAAAACTCTGCCAGAGGAAGCGGTCAATCTGCCAGCCAGCGAGACTGATATAGGCCTGAAAGGCTTTGGCGATGTATTGATCAAGGAAAAACACGAGGGCTTGTTCAAGAACATCAAAACCATCGACGCCTCACCTGTGCCGTTTTTGAGCGGCCTGTTTCTGTCCAGGAAATTCAAATGGTGATGAACATGCGCAATATACTGAAAAGGGTTTTCCTTCTTGCTATGGGGGGGATGTCCATACCGGCCCACTCCCAGCTAAACGAACAACCGTTGTTGCTCGATTACAATAGGGAAGCGGTCGAAGAAAGCGCAGCGGAACCAGGGAGTTTGCTCTGGCCCGATATCATTGGAGATACACAGTTTACTTACACCCGTGAACAGTCCCACAGTGACCTCAATCCCCAGGGTATAGAGTTGGACCGGACAACCCTGCGAGTACAGTGGGGCAGGTCGCTCGGATCTCATTTTTTTATCAAATACGATGGCAAATCATTACTTTATTTTTTCAGTGACCTCCAGGCGGAAAACGCACGCAGGTCACAGCTACACCGCCATAAAACCAGAGAGTTCTATCTGCAGACGAATTGGGGCAAAACCAGCATCGATCTGGGCAAGCAGATTGTGATCTGGGGTGAATCCGGACTTTCGTCGGTAACGGATGAAATCAGCCCGCGCAGTTTAGAGGATTCTATTTACACGAGCAGGGACCAAAGACGAGTTGGTCAGGACTTGATAAAAATCGATCATTTCAGCGATTTCGGTAAATTGAGCCTGGTTGTGATTCCGCATCCCGCCGTCGATATCGGACCCGTACCGATGAACGTCGATGAAAATCTGGGAACCGAATTTGCTATGCGCTGGAAGAATTCATTCTGGAAAGGAGATTTTTCCGTGATTGCTGCCGATCTGATCGACAATCAGCCGGTGAATGCCTGGCGCGATGATGGCTCCGGCAGGTCGGTGGTGCCGGAATATCATCGTTTTCAAATGCTGGGCATGACAGCGAAGCTGGGATTGGGCGCAGTTTCCCCGAGCCTGGAGGCGGTATACAAAAAAGGGGTGAGTTTTTCCGCCGTCTCACAGTTTTTCCCGCAGATGTTAGGCACTAACATCGGAAATTCTTCCGAAGACTACATGGGATATCCCATCAATGATAGAGGGTACACAAATAAAGACACTTTCGAAGCCGCCATGAGCCTCAATTATAGTCTCGACGAAAAGCAATCGATGTTCCTTGGTTTTTCCACTCGCCATATCATCGGTGGCGTTGCCGATATCGATGAAACCCGCAGCGACAGAAACAACCTGAATCTGAGTTATTCCGGCAAATATTTGCGCGAATTGATTTCCCTATCCTACAACTTCAGGTACCAGTTCGAAGACGAAATCTCGCTTCACTTGCTGAGAAACTCCTACTCCCTAACCGACAATCTGTTTGTGAATATGAACCTGTACATGTTGAAAACGGCCAATGCAGAGCTGAGTTCTCGTATTGACCAGACCAGCCTCCTGTTAGGAATGGAGTACAGTTTTTAGTAGGCAAAGAAACCAAAATTCCATTGAAAAATAAGATGGAAGCCTACAATGCCTTTCTGCCTGCATGATTGTTTTTATACTTTCCTCTAAATACCGGGGATGCAATGAATCCATTCAATCAGGGCCATACCTTCTTAGATCAACCGAAAAAAACATTGCAGCTGCTGGCGATCTCACCGTTTGAAAAACCGGATTTGTCACTCTGCGTCAATTGGATCAAAAGTGGTTGTATGGCCGCTGAGGAATATGGCCAAGCACCTCCCTTCCTGAAGCCGAATTCGCGCCATCAGTAGCAAAGCACTTCCTGTGGCATTTTATTGAGGAAATCTTCCATGGAAATTTGGGTGGTAAATCACAGTTTTTGGCAGTCAAAAAATATCCAAAATAAACGTTGGGTCATCTGCCGAATATAGGGTGACATTGCTCTCCTATCCAATTTCGTTGCGCTTTGGCCCAAGAATGCACCGTGTCATTAGCTACCCTGTGCAGCAGATTGGAACAAAGGAGAGCAAATAATATAGGAAGAATATTGAGTGAACCTTTTCGCTGAGTGTAAGGACTCACCGAATAAAATAAATTAGGTCGATTATGCAACCAAAGGCTGATTAATTCTGTGTGATGGGGTGAACCTTGGCATCAAACTAAGGGAAATTGAAATTACAACGTGGTTGCAAAAAGAAAACGCGGGAACTCTATTAGAGAATGCAAATAAAAGTAGGGGTATTTAATAAATGAAGTACTCAAGGCCCAGTAATAATTGTAAAAAAACACTGTATTTGACTCTGGCCGCTAGCTGCGCAGCTGCTGAGCCCTTGACCATCGACCAGGTGGTGTTAATAGATGAAATTATCGTCACAGCGCAAAAACGCTCCGAAAATATACAGGACGTGCCCATTTCCATCTCGGTTATAGGGTCAGAAACCATAGAGACCAAAGGAATCACCAATATTTCCCAGATCGCCGACTTCCTGCCCAACGTGGAAATGGACAACACCTCGCCCTTCTCCGGTTCCTCATCGGTACTCAGCGCTTATATCCGTGGCATAGGGCAAAACGATTTTGCCTTTAACATGGAGACCGGTGTCGGGCTCTATGTGGACGGCGTTTATTACGGCCGCACCATTGGCGCCGTGGTGGACACTTTGGATCTGGAGCGTATCGAGGTGCTCAAAGGCCCCCAGGGCACTCTCTTTGGCCGCAACACCATCGGTGGTGCGGTCAGCGTGATCACCCGCGACCCGACCAAGGAGTTCAGCTATCAGGTCGGTGTCACCCGGGGGAGCTTCAATCGCCTGGATACCCGCGTATCCCTGGATGTGCCCCTGATTAACGATCTGCTCTATTCGCAGTTTTCGTTTTCCTCCAAACAGCGCGATGGCTACCAGAAACGCATCGCCTTTCCGGATAGTGAGAATTTTCAAACCGATGTCGGTAACTTTATCGCTGAACGAAATCAGGACGCCAACGGCGGTACCTCTGGCGACGAGGATGCGCTCAATGGGCGGGTCAAGTTTCTGCTCACCCCCACCGACACCCTGGATATCACTTTGACCGCCGATGTGTCCCGCACCGATGAAACCGCTATACCCTCGAGCCTGATCTCCGTGGAACCCGGTCCGTTGGGAGGGCTTTATAACACGTGTATTTCCACACCGGTCGATATCATCAGAACCGATCCGACACTGTCGGCTGTGTGCCTGGACCGCAGTGTGGTGGGCACCGGCCTCGGCGGGGTCAATGTCGACAACAACCCCGACAATGACCGACTGCCCCTGGACGATCGCTATATCACCGGCGACCCCGACAGGACCTACGCCGTCGGCAGTAATTTCTCCCAGGTCGACGCCTGGGGTACATCGTTGCTGATGGACTGGTCGCTCACCGACACCGTGACTCTGAAAACCATCACCGCCTACCGGGAGCTTGAGTCCAGCACTGGTGTCGACAACAGCGGCATGCCCATGGTGATGGTGGATACCTCCTTTCACACAGTGCAGGAACAACTGTCCCAGGAATTTCAACTGATGGGCAATGCCTTCGATGATCGACTGAAATGGGCCGCCGGCCTTTACTACTTCGAGGAAGAAGGGAGTCTGGTGGATACGGTGGTGTTTGCCGAGGGGCTGGTTCAGGTATTCGGGCTCAATAATTTGGAAAATGAGGCCTGGGCGGTGTTCACCAACCTTGACTACGCCATCACCAACGACTGGGGACTCACCCTGGGCCTGCGCCACACCGAGGAGGAAAAAACGCTGGAAGGCCGGCAACGGGAGCTGAATAGGCTGTCTTTCAAACTCGGTTTTCCGGCCGCCCTGTTTCCCGACCCCGACGATCTCACGCGTGTCTATCCACTCGGTATCAACCGCCTCAAATTCGACGATACCTCTGTGCGCGCCGGCACGGAATACTATATCAAAGACAATATTATGGCCTATTACTCTTACTCGGAAGGCTTTAAATCCGGCGGCTGGAGCACACGGCTCTCTCAGCCGGAGCCGGGCAATATCGCACCCATGTTCGAACCGGAAACCGCCAAGTCCCACGAACTGGGCTTGAAATCGCGACTGTGGAACGACCGCGCCCGATTCAATTTCGCCACCTTTTACACCGATTACGAAAATATTCAGGTAACCGTAATCCGCGGTCTCTCGCCGCTGTTTGAAAACGCCGCCGCCGGCGAGATCAGCGGCATCGAACTCGAGGGGCAGATAGTTCCGATACCGCGGTTGGTGTTGACCGGTAGCCTGGGCTATCTCAACGCCAAGTACACCGAACTCGACGAGGGCACTTTGATCGAAGCATCCGATCTGTTTGTCAACACACCGGAGCGAAGTGCCAGCCTCGGTGCCGAGTACAAACTCCCCCTCAGTTTTGGCGGCGACTTGGTTCTGGCGGCGAACTGGTCCCATAAATCCGAGGTGGCCAACAATGCCGAAAACACACCGGGCACCAACCAGCCCTCGATTAATCTCTACAACACCTATATGACTTATATATCTGCCAACGGTACCTGGGATCTCACCCTAAGCGGTAAGAATTTGAGTGACGAACGTTACCTGGTCAGCGGTTTTGAAAACGCCGATGTCGGCACCGTGCAGGGGGTCTACTCGCCGCCGCGTCAATTGGCACTGTCGGTGCGATTCTGGCAATAAGCCAGCGAACGAAGTCGCCGGCGGGATCTGGCAGCCGTTGCGCCGAGGCTGGCGCTCTGGGCTGCTTTCGCGTTCTATTTGCACGCTGTGCTGACAGGTGTGCACCCTTTGGGATGAAAATCACCAGAACTTCACTACCAACAGGCCGGTAATCGCCAGCAGCAGTAGCGACAGCACGCGATAGTTTTGATACCAGGGCAGCAGCCGCAACGCCTCCGTTTCCGCCCGAAAATGTACCCGTGTCCAGGTAAAGGGGGCAACCTCGACCTCGTCGGCGGGCTCCGTGAACAAACTGGCCACTATCAAAACAACCGAGCACAGCGCAAACAGAATCGGCGCAACATACAGGAAGTGAAGATAAATAACATTAAACACTTCATTCAGCAGGAACAGCACCATGCCCATGCCGATACCGATCACCAGGGTGATAAACGCACCCTGGGCCGTGGCGCGTTTCCAGAATATACCGACAATGAACATCGCCACAACCGGCGGCACCGTGTAGGACAATATCGCCTGTAAATACTGAAACAGCGACGGAAATTTTTCTATCTGCGGCGCCCAGGCAACGGCGAGCAGCATAAACAGCCCCGTGGTAATCCGGCCCACCAGCATCAGCTGCTGGCTGCTCAAATCCGGTTTCACCCGGCGCACGAAATCCATGGTGGCCAGTGTGGACGCGGAGTTGACTGTCGACGTCAGCTGCCCCATCAACGCCGCCAGAAAGCCGGCCAGCACCAGCCCCAGCAAGCCCGTGGGCAGCAGGTCGAACATCAGCGTGGGAAACACCAGGTCCGGGCGCTCCAGGTCCGGGTACAACAACAGCGCCATGGTGCCGGGCAACACCATGATGAACAGAATGGGCAGCTTCAACAGGCCGGCAAACAGACTGCCCCAGCGGCCGTGGTCCACACTTTTCGCCGCCAGCACTCGCTGCGCCATAAACTGATTGGTGCACCAGAAATAAAAACCCAATAATGGCACACCCGTAACCAGCCCCAGCCAGGGTACACCGGGGTGGTCCAGCGGCCGCACCAGGCTGAGCATACCGGCATCCACCTGCGCGGTTACCGCCTCCCAGGAACCCACCTGCGAAAAAGCGCTGACGGCGATAACCGTGGCGCCGGTAAACAGCAAAATGGCTTGCACGGAATCGGTAATCATCACGGCCACCAGTCCGCCGGCAATGGTATACACGCTGGCGATCGCGGCAATGCCGGCAATAATCATCCAAATGGGCACCTCGGGATAGATCATGCGCACAATCAACGCGCCAGCGTAAAGCGACCCCGCCGTATCGACAATGATATTGAGAAACAGGGTGAGCCCGGAAAAATATAAACGGGCGCGGTTATCGAAGCGCTTTTGAAGATATTCCGGCATGGTAAACACCTGCGCGCGCAGTACAAACGGCAGCAGAAAAATCGCGTAAAAGGCCAGCACCACCGACGCCATCCACTCATAGTTAAACACGGAAATGCCGGTGTTATAGGCTTCGCCCGCCAGCCCCACAAAGGTGGTGCTGGAAATATTGGAGGCGATCAACGAGAGCCCGATCACCGGCCAGATCATCTTGCGCCCGGCCAGAAAGTAATCCTCGGCGCCGGTGTGTTTGCGGCTGGTATAAATACCCACGGCGACGATAAAGCAAAAGTAACAAGCTATAATTGTCAGATCGAGCAGGTGGAGTTTCGCTTCAACCATTGGGTTACCTCTCGTTATCGTTGTTATAAGGGATACGGGCTGTTCAACCAACACTACCATCCCGGGGAAGTGGTATTGAAGTCCATTTTCGACGCTTTTACAACCGGTTGCAGTCTCGATGTCGAAATGCTTATTCTGATGCAAGCTCGCCTTGCGCTGCCGAAAAGTAACTTCTCAATAAGTCGGGGCAGGCACAGTGTCAGGCGGACGTCCGGAGGTAGTTGGCCGTCGGATCGAAGGCACAAATACCCCGGGTTATTGAGAGGCTACCGCCGAAAAAGCTATCTCCTTGAAAAGTCTTGTTTTTTCTAAAATACGCAAATTTTAGATTACAACCGGTTGCAAAAAAGTATTGCAACCGGTTGTAATTTGTCATAATGTTTTTATAGCGATTTCCTCTGCCAAGAATTGGGATCGATATCAGATCTTGAGCCTGCGGCCTGTTTCTTACAGATGGCGGGCGAAACAACTATAAAAATACCAACAGCGATCAGGCTGTGAGAGGAGTAGATAAATGAATCAATCAAAGTGTTTTCATCCCCATGCCCTGACTTTTGCCGTTATCGCTGCTTCAGGTCTGTCCAATTCGGTAGCAGCGACCGAACTGGAAGAGGTTGTGGTAACGGCAACGGCAAGGCCTGTTTCCAAACTGGAATCCAGTGTCTCCGTCAGCAGTTTGAGCGGCGAAGGCATCAGCTACACCGTCCCACGTTCAACGGCGGAAATCTTCCGGGCACTGCCTGGTATCCGGGCCGAATCCTCCGGCGGTGGTGGTAATGCCAACATTACTGTACGCGGCATTCCTCTGGCCACCGGCGGTTCCAAATTCATGCAGATTCAAGAGGACGGTCTGCCGGTCCTGGAATTTGGCGACATCAACTTTGGCAATGCCGACAACTTCATCCGCTACGACAGAACCGTGGGCCGGATTGAATCTATTCGTGGCGGTTCCGCCTCCACCTTCGCCAGCAACTCACCGGGCGGCGTTATCAACCTGATCAGCGCAACAGGCGAGGAAGAGGGTGGCAGCATCGGCATTAGCACGGGTGTTGACTACGATGAATTCCGCACGGATTTCGCCTACGGCGGCCCCATCAACGACACATTGAGATTCCACATCGCGGGCTTCTTTCGCGATGGCGAGGGCGTACGCGATACGGGTTACAACGGCGACAGCGGCGGCCAGATCAGGGCCAATATCACTAAGGATTTGGACGAGGGGTTTTTGCGCCTGCACTTCAAACACCTGGACGACCGTGTGACCACTTACCTGCCGGCGCCCGTGCGGGTGAAGAGCGGCGGTTCCTACGGCCCGGTGCCTAACTTTGACGCCAGCAGCGAGACTCTGCACTCGCCCAATACCACCAATATTTCCACGTTCGACAGCTACGGTAATCCGCAAAACCGGGATCTTACCGATGGTATTGAATCCAAGGTGGACTCCTTTGGTTTTGAATTTAACCAGGACATTGGCGAGGGGCTGACTCTGGTCAATAAATTCCGCACTTCCGATGTCAGTGGCAGCTTTATTTCGCCGTTCACCGATACCTTTGGCGATTACGGCCCGCAATCCGCGCAAAGCATGGCCGACACCATTTGCGCCGCGGCATTGGACGGCGCGGGTAATCCGTTTGATTGCAGCACCACATCCGTAACCTTGGCTGAAAGCGGAGCTGCCTACGACGGACTGGCTTTCGTCAACCTGCTGTTCGACACCCGTATCAACGACCTTGGCAACCTGATCAATGATTTCAACCTTAGCAAGGAATTTGATAACGGCGTCAGAGTGACTTTCGGCTATTACTACTCCAAGCAGAACATCGAAACCAGTTGGAGCAGTTGGCAAGCCTTTATCCAAACGGTTGACGGTCAGAATTCCGAGTACCTGCACATCACCGATGCCAACGGTGCGGCACTGGTCAACAACGGCCTGTGGACGCCCAGCTTCCTGTCCTGGGAATGGGACCTGCAGTATCAGACCACGGCGCCCTATTTCAACATCGGCTTTGACGTGGGCGATAAGTGGGCCTTCGATGCCAGTGTACGCTACAACACCGTCAAGGCGAACGGCGAACTGGTGTCATCGTGCTGTGGTGGCAACGCCGATTTCGATATCAACGGCAACGGTGTTATCGATTCCAACGTGGAAGATGCTTCCTCCAGCAATGGCTTCGGTTTTGGCGGCGGTGTTATCAACCTGAACCGGGGGGGAGCCAGCGTCCAGCGTGTCGATTATGACTCCGACGACCTGGCCTTCTCCCTTGGTGGCTCTTACTTCCTGACCGATAATTCCACCGTATTTGCCCGCTACAGTGAAGGTTCCCGCGCAGTGGCGGATCGGTTACTGCAAATCAGCGGAGCCTTGACCAGCGCTGGCAAGCTGGCATCCACCACCGACGGTTATGACACGGTCGAACAGCTGGAGATCGGCTACAAATTCCAGGGAGCAGAAATCGAATTCTACGCAACACTGTTCGACACCACCACCCAGGACACTCAGGCGGAAGTCACCAGCGGCAACACTTTCATACGTGAATATGAGGCCACGGGTATCGAACTGGAGGGTGTCTGGAATCTGGATAATGGCTTTCAATTCACCGGTAACCTCACCTGGACCGACGCGGAAATCAGTTCCGACAGAACCAATGCCGCCGTGGTAGGCAACACCCCGCGCCGGCAGGCGGATTTCATCTACACGCTCACGCCGCAGTACCGCCGTAGCAACTTTGTGATTGGCACCACTTTACAGGGTTCGACCGAGAGCTATGTACAGGATAACAACGACCTGAAGCAGGATGCCTACACACTGATCCATTTGTTCGCCAACTGGGACGCTTCCAGCAACCTGAGCGTTGGGTTGAACATCAACAACCTGACCGACGAGTTCGTTATCACAGAAGCGGAGGAAGGTTCAGCGGCGGTGGGTGATATTATTCGTGCTCGCCCTCTCAGTGGCATTTCCACCACCGCATCGGTCAACTACCGTTTCTGAGTCGATCGTTTCTGAGTCGATCACACAGCCATCGGTCTGACGGGCCGATGGGGCCATCCTGCCACGAAAATACTCGGGGGATGGCGTGAACTTCACTATATACAGACTATCAGTAGCGAAATTTCTTTATGGCAATAATCCATTCCTCAACTGAATTGCCTGCAAAGGTTGACGCAGAAAAAAATTTTACCTCCAGAGTGGCGGCGCATAAGGCGGAGGCTTTTGCCGCTCTGGCCGAGTTGTATGGCGGGCGCGAGGATCTTGCGGCGATTCAAACGAACCTTATCGAACGCGTTACCGACACCTTCAGGGCGCGCCCGCAGGATTTGAAAACGCTGGATGCCACCTGTGAAATGACCTCCCACGATTGGTATCGGCGGCAGAACATGGTTGGGTATACCTGCTATGTGGATCGCTTCGCCGGTTCTCTGCAAGGCGTGATTGAAAAAATCCCCTACCTGAAATCCCTGGGCGTTACCTATCTGCATCTGTTGTCCGTACTCAGAGCCCGGCCGGGCGACAGCGACGGCGGTTTTGCCGTGGCCGACTATCGGCAAACCAACAGCGGGATCGGAACCATCGACGATCTGGAGGCCCTGACGCGCGCGCTGCGGCAAAACGGCATTGGCCTGTGCCTGGATTTTGCCTTTAACCATACCGCGCGGGAGCACGAATGGGCGCAAAAAGCCATCGCCGGGGACAAGCGGTTCAGGGATTATTATATTATCTTCGAGCGGGATGAAGCGCTGGCCCAATACCAGCCTTATCTGGAGGAAGTGTTTCCCGTTGCCGCGCCCGGCAATTTTACTTTCGATACTTCGCTCAGCGCCTGGGTGTGGACGACCTTCTACCCGTTTCAATGGGATCTGAATTACCGGAACCCGAACGTTTTTGCCGGCATGCTGAACTATCTGCTCGATCTTGCGAATAAGGGTGTGCAGATTTTCCGCATGGACGCGGCCGCCTTTACCTGGAAGCAGGCCGGCAGCAACTGTTTGAACCTGCCGCAAACCCACGCGTTGTTGCGCGCGTTTCGGGCGCTGGTGGCGATGGTGGCCCCGAGTGTGATTCTGAAGGTGGAAGCCATTGTCGGTGCGCGTCAGGCCGCCCTCTATTTCGGCACTGGAGAACACCGGGGGCGGGAGGGGCATATCGCCTACCACAATGCGCTTATGGCTTCCCTCTGGCGTTCGTTGGCCACCGAGCATGCCGGCAAAACCCGGCAGCTGCTCAGTGAAATGCCAGTCAATCCGGAGGGCACGGCCTGGGTGAATTATCTGCGTTGCCACGATGATATCGGCTGGGGTGCTCTGTTGGACGAACAGGGGGCGGGCTGGGCCTCCAGCGTTGAGGAGTTGCAACAGCTGGCGGATTTTTACGATGCCGGGTCGACTTCCAGTTACCCGCGGGGAAGGCATTTTCAAACTCAGGCGGGCCACGAAGTGCACGGCACCAACGGTACCCTTGCCTCGCTGGCGGGGCTGGAGCAGGCATTGTGTGACGGCAACGCCGAGCAGGCCAGGCTTGCGGTGCGGCGTATAACGATGCTCTACAGTGTCCTGTTTGCGCAAAGCGGTATTCCCCTGATCAATATGGGGGATGAATGTGGCATGCTCAACGATTATTCCCATGTGGAGCAGCCGACGACGGCGGACGGGCGCTGGTTACACCGGCCATTTTTCAAGGTGCCGGACACTGAGCCTCACAGGCGTTGCGCGCAACAGGTTTTTCTGGCGCTGAGGCAACTGGTGAAAGTCCGTACCTCACACAATGCTTTTCACTCGCAGGCCAGTGTGAGCTACCCCGTGCCGGATCACGGCAGTGTGCTGGCAACACTCAGGCGCTATCGCGAACAGACGGTGTTGACGGTGGCGAACTTCAGCGGGGAAACCCGTGCGGTGAGGGTAGGGGGGCGGCAACACGGGCTCGACAATGCACAGCTGGTGAGCCTGCTGACGTCACCGGGGGCAGGGCCGGGTGCGGGTTCAGACATAGTCCAACTGCCGCCATACGGCTACGGTTGGTTTCTGGTCAATTATCAATGAATGAATAAAGGGCAGGCCTAGCGGCGTGAGGATTTTCGGATAATCAATTCCGGGTCCAGCATAACGGATTCCGGCTTGTCGCCCTTCATGGCGGTGAGCAGGTTTTTGACCAGCAACCTGCCGCCCAGATGCCGGTTCTGCCGGATACTGGTGAGTGGCGGATTGTAGGAAGCGGCAAGGGTGATATCGTCGTAACCCACCACTGCGATATCCTCGGGAACCCGCAAGCCCGCCTCTTGTAACGCGCGAATGGCAGCCATGGCGAACAGGTCACTCACGGCGACAATGGCATCGAAGGGTACATTTTCCTCAATCAGTTTTTGAGTGGCATGGTACCCGGCATCTTCGCTGTGGCGGGCGGGGCGCTTCAGCGCCGTATTCAATTTGATGCGGGCTTCCTTCAGGGCGCGGCGATACCCTTGATAGCGCAGCCGCATTTCAGGCAGGTTGGTGTAGCCCAAAAACGCGATATTCCGGCGCCCTTCGTCAATCAGATGCCGGGTGGCCCGATAGCCGCCCAACTCGTTGTCGCTGCCCACGGTAGCGTAAGACTGGTGCTTATCGACCTGCGCCCCCCACACGGAAAGCGCGTGATAATCGCGGGCGATTTCATTGATTTTTTCGTGTTGCGACCCCTGGCCGATCAGAATCACACCGTCGGCCGTGCGCGCGTTGATAAACTCTTCTATCCAGTTGCCGGACTGTGCCGTGGTTCGCGACAGCAGTAGCTGATGGCCGGATTCGTCCACCGCTTCGGCGATAGCGCTCAGCAATTCCAGAAAAAACGGGACCGACAGGCACCAGTCCGCTTTCTGTGCAGAGGGCATTAACAGGGCGATGGTAAGGGATTCCTTCAGGCGGAAATTTCTGGCGGCTGTGTTCAGGCGATAGTTATTGGCTTGCGCAATGTTCAGTATCAGTTCGCGCGTCTCGGCATTTACCAGCGGGCTGCCGGCCAGGGCCCGGGATACCGTGGATTTCGAGACCCCCGCCATTCTGGCGATATCGATCATTTGCAGTGTGTGTTTTTTGGACTCAATGGTCATTTTGATCGCAACTCTGAACAGGTCCCATTGTGAATGGTTAGGCAGTCAGCCCCGGGAAATAATACGCGGATTCCGGCGGTAAGTGAAATAGCCCCGCCGTCGGAGGACACCAGACGGGCGCCTCGAACCCCCTTTTTAGACGCCCTGGCTCACGGGAACTATCCATGCAGATATACCACTCAGGTAGATCAATGGCCCCTGACTCTTGAATCAAGAACATTAAGGAACGTGCACGAAATAACTTTCGGTCCTTTTATGAGTGATTAGAGAGGGCCTCCGATGCATCCCGCCTGGCGTCGTTGCGAAAACTCGACGTAGGCCCACCAAGCCTAAAGTT
>JARROD010000065.1:0-39621 GCA_037384225.1 Exilibacterium sp. | reverse complement strand
TAGATGACCCACTAGCTGAAGACGACCTGGAGTTTAGTGGCGACGCACTGGGTGATCTCGAATTTGAGTTAGAGGATTCTGAGTCTACTTATTCATGGCTGGATACATTTGCCATTGAAGCTGGTTATCGCGTTGGCTTGAGTAAACTTTCTGATTGGGACGCCACGGTTAACCAACAATATGCAAAAATCGGAGGCCAAGGTTTAATTCGCACATGGCTGTATGGTGAATTTGAGGTACGGGCTAATTTATATTGGCCACAGGACAGCCACGTTGAATCGGATAGAGACTATCAACTCGATCGCCAAATCAACACCGGCTTTCTGCAAAGCAGCCTAGGCAACCTAAGTGTGCGAGCAGGTGCATTAAACCTCAACCGCTTTGGGTGTGTCGAAAAGAAAAGTGGCCTTATTGCGTTTGGTTGTTACATGCTTTGTGGTAATTTCGAATGCGATTGCTGTGACCGATGGTGAAACCCTACAAAAAGCTCTGTTAACCTTGTCAGTGGATATTCCGGGGGCGACCTGAGTTGTATTCTGGGCTCCCCGGATCAGTGGCAAGACGGGTTAACGGTGTATGTAACAGTCTTCGTCGTACTCTATCAGTGACTTTAAAATCAAACTGCGGTTGATCAGGCCCACCAGCTTACCGTTGTCCACCACGGGGAAGTTTTTGGGTTTATTCTGTGTCATCGTCTGTGCGACTTCAACAATAGACGTTTCCGGCGTGACGGTTAACACATCAGTGTGCATCACCGCCGTCACCGGCGCCGGCTCTTCGCAATAGAATGCATTGTTGAGCATTTCGCTAATACAATCCTGCTCGGAGACAAAACCGACAACCTTCTCGTTTTCATCGATAACTGGAGCACCGATTACGCCGGCCTGCAGCAGACTTTTCACCACATCCCTGATATTGGTAGTCACGGGGATCGCGTGTGGATTATGATCCATATAATCTTTTACCAGAATGGAATGCATTTTGGCCACCCTAATGTAATGTTATTCACCCTTCGATAATCCTAGACTACCCCTGGTCAATTTGAACCGCAAATATTTTCTCAGGAATTTCCGTGACAGATCGCACTATAGGATTTGACCGCAGTGGTCAGGCCCATATTCAGCGCGTCCACGGTCAGGGCGTGGCCTATCGACACTTCCAGCAAGCCCGGTACCGTCACAAAACGGGACAGGTTATCCAGGTTGAGGTCGTGTCCGGCGTTCACCCCCAGGCCGATGCGGGTAGCGTGTTCGGCAGCCCGGTAATAGCGCTGGAATAACGTATCCAGATCGTCGGCGTCCAACCGGTGGGCCTCGGCGTAGGGGCCGGTATAGAGTTCGATGCGGTCGGCGCCGAGTTGTCGGGCCAGATCTATTTGCGCAATATCGGGGTCCATAAACAGGCTCACCCGCACACCCCGCTGCTGCAGATGGCGAATCACCGGGGCCAGCCGGGTGCCGGCGACGGTGAGATCGAATCCGTGATCGGAAGTGAGCTGATCATTACTGTCCGGTACCAGTGTACATTGGTCCGGGCCGGTTTCTTCTACGAGTTTAAGAAAACCGGGAAAATCCCCGAGTTTTTCCGCAAAGGGGTTGCCCTCGATGTTGAATTCAATTCCGGGCAGTGGTTTCACAAGCTCGGATAACGGGTAGACATCGGTGGGGCGGATATGGCGTTGATCGGGGCGGGGGTGCACAGTGAGCCCGTCGGCCCCGGCGTCGAGACAGATTTTTCCGTGGGCAACTACGTCGGGATAATTACCCTCGCGGGAGTTGCGAATAAGAGCGATTTTGTTCAGGTTGACACTGAGGGCGGTTTTATTGGCTTTATCCATACGAATGTGCTCCTGCTGGGGCTCCGGTTGTTAGTCGAAACCGGAGGGGGTTACAGTTGGCTGGCGGAGAGAACTCTTACCGGTACATTGGGGGCATCGGGGTAGTCGCGATAGAGGCCGCGGGGTTCGGCGGTGATCTTTTCGACTATTTGCATGCCTTCCACTACCCGGCCGAATACGGTGTAGCCGGGTTTGTTGGGGGTGGCGTTTAGGTTGTGGTTGTCACCGAGGTTAATATAAAACTGGGAGGTGGCGCTGTCGGGGTCGTTGCGTCTGGCCATGGCGAGGGTGCCGTAGGTGTTTTTAAGGCTGTTATTGGATTCGTTTTTGATGGGGTCGCGGGTGGATTTTTTGATAAAGTCGAAGGTGAAGCCACCGCCTTGTACGACGAAACCGGGGATTACGCGGTGGAAAATTGTGCCGTTGTAAAAGCGTGTGTTGACGTAGTGGAGGAAGTTTTTGACGGTTATTGGGGCTTTGTCGTCGTAGAGTTCGAGGGTGATTTTGCCAAGGTCGGTTTTGAGCTGTACGCGGGTGTTTTCTGACCAGGAAGGGGCGCTGAGGGTGATCAGGATTGGCAATATCAGGCTGGTAACGATACGGTTTCTTATGGCGGGTTTATAGGTGCGCACGAGCGCTTTAAATAGACCCATGGCTGTTTTTTTCAGGCTCATGGCTGTTTTTTTCAGGCTCATGGCTGTTTTTGTCAGGCTCATGGCTGTTTTTGTCGGGCTCATGGCTGTTGTTCCTCTCTAAGACTGAGGCGCTATTTTAGCGGTAGAGGTTGGGGGTGGCTATAGCTCTGTTTTGTTCCCTTTGCAGCATTTTTCGGCGTTGGGATGGGCGGGGTTGAGGTGGGATGATAAACGTGCCAATAGCCGGGCCGGGGAAGTAGGGTATTTTTTTCTGCTTGCTTGTAGCAGGGCCGGTGCAAGCTGGTCATGGCGACCATTAGTGATTGTGCCTGGCTGACTTTTTACAGTTCTTGCAGAAAAAAATACCCTACTCCCCCGACCCTCTAGCGGAGAAAAAAATAGCCTACTCCCCCGACCCTCTTTCCCCCGTTCTTTAAGCCCATTCTGAATGGCGTTTGCGCGGGCGAAGCCTGGGCACGATGACGGCGATGAGTACTCCCAGCAACACGGCGCCGGCGCCGTACAGGAACCAGGTGTGGAGTGATTTGTTCTCGAGGCGTTCGTTTTCCGCTTCGAGGACGTCGATTTCTGTCTGTAGTAGTTGTTGTTGTTTGAGAAGCGCTTGATGACGTTGGTGCAGTTCGATGGCGTCGGCGGAGATTTGTTTGATTTGTATGAGTTCGTCCCGCAGTTGTTGGGCCTGGGTTTGTGAGTTTGATGCGGTGGTGTCCAACTCTTGGTTTTGTGCCTGGATTTGGTTTAGCTGGGATTCGAGTTGTTCGTTTAGATCCAGCAGTTCGACGATTTTTTCTTCGGCCTGGGCAAGTTTGCTTTTGGCGACGGGTTCGTTCTGCAGGTAGTGGTTGGGGACCCAACCTTCGATGCCTTTTTCGGTTTTGACTCGGCTCCACTCTCCGTCTTCTTCGAGTAGGAGTAATTTGGTACCGCTGGGCAGGCCGCGGTTGATGATGCGGTACTGATTGCCATTGCCGGAGCGCAGCGGAACATAGATTTGGTCGCTAATGTAGCGCGTTTCCTGGGCGAAAACTTGTTTTGTGCTGCTCAGTAAGAGCACGGTGAAAAGGGCTGTAAGGGCGATTTTCACATTTAAACCTGCCAGTTGTTGGTCCTGCCGGCATTTTTAACTACGCACGGATGTGGTAGGTGGTATAAAAATGTTGGCGGGTGGTTGGTGGAATTTTTAATCAGCGAAGCCATTTAACAGTAAAGGGCGAACTATTTATCGGTAAAAGCATGGGGCTATAATGACTATTTGTTAACGCGGCTACTGTTGGCGGCAATAATACTACCAAATCTACTCTAGCGAAGATAATTGAGTTGTCAAATTTGTTGGGGTAGAGCCGGTACCGCTGTTTGTTGTCAATGTGGTGCAGTGTTTTTGGGCATAATTTTATCGGGGCGGGTGTTAAGGCAATACTTTTTTGAAGGGTTTGACGGTTACGCGGGAGTAGACTCCGGCGGCGACGTAGGGGTCTTCGGCGGCCCAGTTTTGAGCCTGTTCCAGAGAGTCGAATTGGGCAACAACCAGGCTGCCGCTGAAACCGGCGTCGCCGGGGTCTTCGCAGTCGGTTTTCGGGTGTGGACCGGCGATCAGGAGGCGCCCCAGGTCTTTTAGTTGTTGCAGGCGGGCGAGGTGGTCGGCTCTCACTGTTTTGCGCAGGGTTAGGCTGTTGGCTACGTCTTCACTGATAATGGCGTAAAACATAATTTCCTCGAGTGTTTTTTGGTTGATTTGTTGTTTTTTTGGTCTGCATTTTGGTTGCTCAAGGGTTGTGTGTTTTTGTCTCCCTGGCGTTGTTTGATGTGGTTATTGGTGGACGATAATGTCTTCCAGCTTGAGGTGGGTAAGTTTATTGATGCTGCGAAATAAATAAAACAGGGCCGCCATCATTATTAGCATGGCGGGTACGGCGATTACGGGAAAGCTTAGTGCTGTCATTTTGCCCAGTTCTTCATTAAAGGCCACTGTGCCGGGGGGACTGACCAGTAGAAATTTGGCGAGGGCGTAGTTGAGCACGGAGGAGAGAAAAAACGATAGCGCGAGCAGTAGTGAGGCTTTGACGAGGGCTTTTTCGAAGGCGGCTTCTGTGCCGTAGTTTTTCAGCGCGTCGGCGACTTTTTCTACCTGTAGCACTTTGTCGTTGTACAGGAAGGTTTTTACCAGTGGGTAGGGGGTTTTCAGTGAAATTATTGTCACCAGTCCAAAGATGGCGGGTATGGTGGCTTCCTTGATGGCTATATATTTGGGGTCGAGTTTCAGCAGGCTTATGCCACCTGTCAATAATATATTGATTATGCCAAGGGTGGAAAACAGGTTGATTTTGCGGGAAAGTACAAATTCCCGCAGGCCGTAGCCGAGTGGAAACGCCAGGGCGATGACGATCGCCAGTTCGGTGCCGAGGTATTTATCGTCGCTCAGCTTGGTGAGTATCAGGGTCGGAATAATGATATTTAAAAGTAAGTTGGCCAGCAGGCTTTCGCCTTTTTTGGCAGGTTTCGCTTGTGTCATTTCGTCGCTCAAGGATAATAGGGGCCTTTTTCGGAATGCCTGTCCCGCAAATAAGGTTGTTTTCTAACTCAGTTTTGTAAACAGTCTTATAAAATAGCACTGTCTTGTAAAATCGTCTTGTACAATATTGGAGCTTTGGTTGCCACAGTTTGATTTGCATACACATAGCACCGCTTCAGACGGTATTTTAAGCCCTGGAGAGCTGGTGTCGAGGGCCAAACAGCGCGGAGTGGATGTCTTGGCGCTGACAGATCATGATACCACAGCCGGCCTCGATGCCGCGCACAGTGCCGCCGGTCACGCTGGGGTGCGGTTGATCGCCGGTATTGAGGTGTCCAGTCAGTGGCAGGGGCGTGGCGTTCATATTCTCGGCTTGAATGTTGATCCCGCGCACGCGGCTATGGTCGCGGCGGTCGAGCACCAGAGCCACATGCGCCTGGAGCGGGCGCAGCGCATCGATGAGCGGCTGCGAAAAGTCGGCGTCGAGGGAGCTTTGGCGGGGGCTCGGGCGTTGGCGGGGGAGGCGATTCTCGGACGGCCGCATTTCGCCCGCTTTCTGGTGGAGGCGGGGTATGTCAGCAGTGTGAGTGCGGCATTCAAGCGCTATTTGGGTGCCGGGAAGGTGGGGGATGTGAAGCATTTCTGGCCTGAAGTGGGAGTCGTGGTCGGGTGGATCCGGGCCTCGGGGGGCGTGGCCGTGCTCGCACACCCCTGTAAATACAAGCTGACGCGGACAAAGTTGTGCGCGTTGGCGCGGGAGTTTTGCTCCGCCGGGGGGGAAGGGATCGAGGTCATCAGTGGCAATCAGCCGCTCAACACTACCCGGGACTTGGTGCGCATTGCCAATGAGTTGGGGCTCAGCGGTTCCTGTGGCAGTGACTTTCACGTGCCGGACCAGCCCTGGCAGGAGCTGGGTGGGTGTGGCGCTCTGCCGTCCGATTGCAGGCCTGTCTGGCAGGCGTGGTTGTGACTGTGTGTGCGAAAAAATCCGGTCGAACGATAATCAAGTATCTATATATTAAGTAAAAAAACAGCAGGAGACTTTATTGGTGGCGCAGTTTTTTCAGATTCATCCGGAAAACCCGCAAACGCGCCTGATTGAGCAGGCGGCGGATATATTAAAAAGAGGTGGTTTAATTGCCTATCCCACGGATTCTGCCTATGCTCTGGGTTGTCACATCGGCGATAAAATGGCGCTCGACCGTATCCGCGCGATACGGCAGTTGGACCGGCATCACAATTTTACCCTTATGTGCCGGGATCTGTCCGAGTTGGCCACCTATGCCAAGGTAAACAACCAGGTGTTTCGGATGTTGAAAAGTCATACGCCCGGGCCTTACACCTTTATCCTGGAGGCGTCTTCGGAGGTGCCGCGGCGCTTAAAGCACCCGAAACGCAAGACTATTGGTATGCGGGTGCCGGACAATGCCATCGCGCTGGCGCTTATGGAGGCGCTCGGGGAACCGCTGATGAGCAGTACGCTGATGTTGCCGGGCGATCAGTATCCGCTCACCGATCCCTACGATATACGTACCAGTCTGGAGCATCAGTTGGAGTTGGTGATCGACGGGGGTTTTTGCGGTCTAGAGCCATCCACGGTGATCGATTTTACTGACGACACCCCGAGACTGCTGCGCCAGGGCTGCGGTGATTTCTCTACCTTTGAAAATTTCTAACTAGCTGATATTTAAAGATATTTTCTTCCTATAAGCAGCGCTGTCACGAGCTCGTAATAACCGCTATAATGGGCGCCGCAAGGGCTAGGCCTACCCGTTACCCGCGGCAATCGCAGGCAGTCTGCTAACCGTAAGCAAGCGATAAGCACATTACAGTAGGATTTTGCGTGACAAGTGACAATCATCAGTTGGCAGTCGCCGAGACGGCGGAAATCACTGTCGAAGAACTACAGCAGGATCGTCCGGTCGCCGCTGTCGCCGAATTAAATGAACAATTAAACCAAGACAAATCAACGAAAGTACGCCCGCAGCAGGGCGAGATGCCGTTTGCCATTGTCCAGGGCAAAGAAGTTACTGAAATCCCAAAAGATCTCTATATTCCGCCGGATGCGCTGGAAGTTTTCCTGGAGGCTTTCGAAGGTCCTTTGGACTTGCTGTTGTACCTGATTCGCCGTCAAAACCTGGATATTCTCGAAATCAATGTGGCCGAGATTACCCATCAGTATATTCAGTATGTGGAGATGATGAGCGCCATGCAGTTTGAGCTGGCGGCTGAATACCTGGTGATGGCGGCGATGCTGGCGGAGATCAAATCCCGTATGTTGCTGCCGCGCACGGCGCAGGAGGAAGAGGAGGAGGAGGAGGACCCCCGGGCCCAGCTTATCCGCCGCCTGCAGGAGTACGAGCGGTTTAAGCAAGCCGCTGAGGATCTCGATGAAATTCCCCGTATGGGCCGCGATATTTTTACCGCCTCGGCCCAGACGCCAGACCGCCATTTGACCCGGCCAGAGCCGGAGGTAGAGCTCAAGGAGCTGCTGTTGACACTGACGGAAGTGCTGCGCCGCGCCGATATGTTTGAAAGTCATCACGTGGAAAAAGAAAAGCTTTCCACCCGTGAGCGCATGACCCAGGTGCTGGACAGGCTCAGTCAGAACGGCCAGTTTATGCCTTTTGTCAACCTGTTTCGTATTGAGGAAGGGCGACTGGGCGTTGTAGTGACTTTTTTGGCGGTGATGGAGTTGATCAAGGAATCGCTTGTGGAAATTGTTCAGACCGAGGCCTTTGGCCCTATTCACGTAAAAGCCAGAACTCAATGAGCACAGATAGACAACAACTGCGAAAAATCATTGAAGGCGTGCTGCTCGCCGCCGCGCAGCCGTTGAGTGTGGCCAAAATTGCCGCATTGTTCAACGATGCGGAACAGCCGCCGGTGCCGGCAAAAGAGGACATAGTGGCGGTACTGGAAGATATTCAGGCCGACTGCCGGGACCGGGGCTACGAGTTGAAAGAAGTCGGTTCGGGCTGGCGCTTTCAGGTGTGTGTGGAAGTTGCCCCCTGGGTTAATCGATTGTGGGAGGAAAAGCCTCAAAAATATTCTCGCGCCACATTGGAAACCCTGGCGTTGATTGCCTATCGCCAGCCGATTACCCGTGGCGATATCGAAGAGATCAGGGGGGTTGCCGTCAGCTCCAATATTGTCAAATCCCTGGTTGAGCGGGAATGGGTGAAAGTGGTGGGCCATAGGGACGTTCCCGGGCGACCGTCGCTGTATGCGACCACGCGGCAGTTTCTGGATTATTTCAATCTGTCCAGCCTGGAAGAATTGCCGTCCCTGAGCGAATTGGGTGACCCGGATAAACTGGATCCGGAATTGGAACTGGATATTGCCGAAGCCGATGGGAAAAACTCCGCATCGGAATTGGATATTGCCGAAACCGATGGGGAAAACTCCGCATCGGAATTGGATATTGCTGAAACCGATGGGGAGAACTCTGCATCGGAACTGGATATTGCCGAAACCGATGGGGAAAACTCCGCACCGGAACTGGATATTGCCGAAACCGATGGGGAGAGCCCCGCGTAATTACTGATATGCTAAAAGAAGATTCAAAAAGCGAAAAGCTGCAAAAGGTCCTGGCCCGGGCGGGGCTGGGCTCGCGACGGGAGATGGAGCACGCCATTGAGCAGGGCCGGGTCCAGGTTAATCACAAACAGGCGCAGCTCGGCGACCGGGTTGGATTGGCCGATAAAATCTCTCTGGACGGTCATTTTGTGTCGATTACGATGCCGCTGCAACAGCGCTGCCGGGTACTGTTGTACAACAAACCCGAAGGTGAAATCTGCTCGCGCTCCGACCCCGAGGGCCGCCGCACTGTCTATGATCGGCTGCCGAAACTCAAGTCCGGGCGCTGGATTTCCGTGGGCCGTCTCGACTTCAATACCAGTGGTCTGCTGTTATTTACCAATGACGGTGAACTGGCGAACAAGCTAATGCACCCTTCTTCGGTGATCGACCGCGAATATCTGGTGCGAATTCAGGGTGTGGTGGACGAGGATATGAAACAGCGCCTGTGCGAAGGGATTTTACTGGAGGACGGTAGCGCCCGGTTTACGGATATTGTCGAAGGCGCCGGAGAGGGGCGCAATCGCTGGTATTACTGTGTCGTTATGGAGGGCCGCAACCGCGAGGTCAGGCGCCTGTGGGAGTCCCAGGGAGTCAAGGTGAGCCGACTCAAACGGGTGCGTTACGGCAATGTCTTTATTCCTTCTCATGTCCGTGTGGGACAGTGGGTGGAGTTGAACGAAGGTGAGGTGGCTGATCTGTGCCTGACGGCTGGAATTGAGGTGCATGGAACTTCTCAGCCACTGACGCGCGCGGAAAAACAATTCCGGGACCGGCATACCCGGCGTCTGCGTTCGGGGAAGGGAAAGCGGGTTTATAAACATAATTGATCTAAACCGTTTACCGCCAGCCTGTATCCGCGACAGCCGCCGCTGGCTGTTTAGCTCACTCCCGCCAGGGCTTTGTTGCGCCCGCATTGCTTGGCTCTATATAAGGCGCGATCGGCGCGGTCGAAAAAGCTTTTCAGGTTTTCCGCCGGTTTGAGGGTCGTGTAGCCAATGCTGATAGAGGCGTGGAGAGTCTGTTCACCGAAAACAATGGGCATTTGTTCGACGTAGCGGCGAATACGCTCGGCAATGATACTGGCGTCTTTGAAGGGGGTATTGCTCAACAGTACCACAAACTCTTCGCCGCCGTAACGGAAAGTCTGGTCCGTATCACGCACTCTGGTGGCGATGGCCTCAGCAATCTGACATAGCACCTTATCGCCACAGGAATGGCCAAAAGAGTCATTGATATTTTTGAAATGATCGACGTCCAACATTAGCATCGACAGACTTTGCTCATAGCGATGAGACATTTGTGCTTCACGCAGCAATGCCTTATCCAGTGCCACGCGGTTGCCGACACCGGTCAGTGGGTCGCGCAGGGCGGTCTGGATAGCGTCGCGATATTGAAAGGCGTTGCGCAGCGGATAGATCAGCGTGCCGATCAGCGTTTCCAGGGTGGTGAGTTCCCGCTCGGAAAAGCGTTTTCCGGCGCGGCTGAAGACAATTTCTCCGAGGTTTTCCCGCGCGGTCATCAGGCGGTAACTGCAGCGGTGTACGCCGTCGTGGCCACAGAGCAATGACAGTTGATGCGGGTCATTCTGATAGGAAACCCCACTCACCTGAACCAGTTCCTGGATGTGTTCATAAAACAATTCAAGCAATTGTTCTATAACCAGTGTGGTTTGTAGCGCGTTTACAAGCCGCAGATAGGAGGGGTGCTGGAAGACCTGGCGTGTCGGTGACGGTACTGGGGTACTGACACGCGTGGCAAGATACCTGCGCTCCGTATCCGGGTGAGATTCTTTTCCGTTGTTTAATGCAATTGAGCCTGCGTTTACCGATGTAGGCATAGGTGGTACCTGGGTTACTCGAATCTTGGGATTCTTATTGTTATTCAGCGATGAAGCTAGCTTAGTGAACGGTTAAGCGAACTTAGCTAACTATTAAACTAATAAGCTAAATGAGTGCCAACTTTAATAAAAATAAAAAGTCTAATAATATCAATATATTATAGGCGAATTTGATGTGTGCGTTAACTGGAGTGACAGAAACCTGTCTTTGAATGTGGCGTCCCGGCGGTAGATTGTTGCCGCTCGCCAAAAGATTGTCACCGCAACCACGTTTTCTCCGCGCCGATCAGTCCAGATCGGCTTTACGCAGTATTATCGTCACAGTCAGGCCACCTTCCGGGTTGTTGCTGGCGCTGATACTACCGTTGTGGAGGGCGACGGTACGCTGAGCGATTGCCAGTCCCAGACCGTGCCCGCCGCTGCGCCTGTCTCTGGCTTCGTCCAAGCGGTAAAAAGGCTGAAAAATATCGTTCAGGTTTTGCTCCGGCACACCGGCTCCGCGATCGACAATCTGTACCCGGTAGTGACGGTCGTCCTCATTGCCGAGGATTATATCAATCGGGGTATTGGGGGAGGTGTAGTGAAGGGCGTTGCGTAATACGTTGTCGAATACACCGATCAGGGTATTGCCGTGGGTGGGCACAAGGGCATCGGCGACACAGCCTTTAAAGGCCAGTTTGACGCCTTTGTTGCCGGCCTCACTGGTATAGTTGGCGATCAGCGTCTCCAGCAGCGACCTGAGGTCGAGGGTATCGTTGAGTTCCCAGGTTTCGTTCTCATTGAGAGGCAGGGAAAGAATATCCGAGATAATACCATTGAGGTACTCCGCCGCTTCCTTGATCCGGTTCAGCTCCTGGTCCACATCACCGTTGCTGCGTTTTTGCGCCAGCGCCAGGGCAACCTGCAGGCGTGCCAGGGGGGAGCGCAGCTCGTGGGAGACGTCTTTGATCAGGCGCTTTTGTTCGAGCATCGCTTTTTCCAGTCGCTCGGTCATATGATCGAAATCAGTGCCCAGCACACCTATCTCATCCAGCCGTCCTTTGAGTTTCGGCGCCACTCGCACGCTCAGGTCCCCGCCTGCGATCTGCCGGGTGGCTTTCTTTAAGGTGATCAGGCCGCGAGACATGTGTTTGGCGACAAAGAAGCAGGCTGTGCCGCTGATCAAAATAGACACCAGCAGCGTCGGCCAAACGGCATTGAAAAACAACTGCCAGAATATATTGCGCCCATCGGGATGGGTGAGGGTAATCACCTTGACGATATTGCCGTCTTCAAGCGTGATATAGCGGCCGAAGGCGAATCGACCATGGCTTTTGCGTTTGTGAAAGGGGTGATTATGACTGATTCCCGGCAGCAGATTTTGCACAGTTATCGGCAACGGGCGGTCAAGAATATCGCGGTCAGTGTAATCGACAATGTACAGGTGTCGGGTGGCCCAGGGCGGCAATGATTGAAGTGCCAGCCTGATTTCTTTCATATCGCTGTTGATCGCCTGTCTGACCACATCGTGCATCAGGCGCATTTCCGGGGTGGGGATGCCTGAGTGATAGCTATTGCCAAGCGGTTTATTCGTGCCCAGATCGAACCAGTGTACGACCAAACTGGTGCCGACGATCATCATGATGGTGATCAGCCAGAAGCTGATAAAGATTCTCAGGTACAGTCGGGTCATCGGGTTTACGTCTGTGTGAGCATGTAGCCGGCGCCGCGGATGTTGATAATTAATTCTTTATTGGATCCATTGGCGTTGAGTTTTTTGCGGATATTGCTGACATGCACATCGATACTGCGGTCGTAGGGCGTCAACTTGCGACCGAGAGCCTGCTCGGTCAGCGCTTCTTTGCTAATAACCTGCCCAGCCGACCTCACCAACAGTTCCAGCACCGTAAATTCAGCGCCGGTAAGGCTGATGTTGCGGCCGGCGACTTGGCACGTGCGGCTGCCCAGATGCAACTCCAGGTTATTGACCTGAAGTAAATCGACGTTTCGATCTTTCTTTTTACGGCTTTCCACCCGCCGCAGTATTGCCCTGAGGCGTGCCACCAACTCGCGCGGATTACAGGGTTTGGGCAGATAGTCGTCGGCGCCCATTTCCAGGCCGACAATACGATCCACGGTTTCCCCCTTGGCGGTGAGCATCAGCACCGGAGTTTCGCAGTAATCGCGCAGGCGCCGCAATACGTCAAAGCCGTTATGCACCGGCAACATGACGTCCAACACAATCACGTCGTATTGGTTTTGGGTGGTTTTGACGAGGGCCTGCTGGCCATCGTGGGCCAGGTCGACTTCAAAGTCCTCGGCACTGAGGTATTCCCGCATTAACGTGCAGAGTTCCTGATCATCGTCTACAAGCAACAGTTTGGTCATAGGGGTCTCTAAAGCCGTAAGTGGACGCTAGTTTGCTATAACCTTCGATGGCTGTCATGGTGCGCTCGTCAAGAGTTAACCCTTCTTTACACTTATTAACCGCACTTAGCGCTGGTTTACATTGAGAGGCTTATGATTATCTCATGGCAATAAACCTGGAGATACCACCATGGCTTTTTGGCAACACTACGTCACCGCAATCGCAACTTGTCTGATGTTAAACCTTTCCACCGGCGCAGTGGCCGCTGAAAACGACCAGGCACAGTCGCACTGTCGCCATGGCCACAAGTCAGGCCATTTTTTAAAGCACAAGGGGCCCGAGCGCATGCTGGAGCATATGACCAGGGAACTGGATCTTACGGAGGAACAGGAGGCGCTGATGCGCGCTGAGTTTGAATCCCGCCACCAGACCCGACAATTGATTCACGATGAGCTGAGGGAATTGCGCCAGCAGCTTCAGCAGGCCGCCGTGGCGGGTGCCTCCGAGGCGGAAATTGAAAGCCTGGCCAGCCAGGGTGCTTACTAGCGCTTTGCCCCCGCTGTCCCCAACAGCGCTGGCTTTTTTATGGCTGGCGAAAGCCGGGCGTTATTTCTTTACAGGGCCTAAGTGGCACCAGTGTTCCTTACTTGCCTAAAGCCGGGATTGTTGGGAAAATCCCGACTTTGATTGGCATTGAGGTGGGTGTGAGCAAAATCGGCCTGTTTTTTGGCAGTGATGAAGGCAATACGGAAGGCATTGCCTACATAGTCCAGCGGCGTTTGGGTGAAGACGTTGTCGATGTATATGACATTGCGGATGTGACTCAGTTGGAATTTGCTGATTACGACAACATTATTTTTGGCATTCCCACCTGGGATTTCGGCCAAATTCAATCGGATTGGGAGGAGTTTTGGGACGATATCAGCGAACTGGATTTCTCCGGCAAGCAGGTGGCGTTTTTCGGGCTCGGCGATCAGTTCGGTTACGGCGATTATTTTCTCGATGCCATGGGTATGCTCCACGATATCGTCATACGCACGGAACCAGCGGTTGTCGGTCACTGGCCTTGCGAAGGCTATGACTTCGACGCGTCGAAAGCTGAGATTCCCGGTGCCGGGATGTTTGTCGGCCTGGCGATTGACGAAGACCAGCAGCAAGACCTGACCAAACAGCGTCTGGATCGCTGGTGCCGGCAGATACATGGTGAATTTGACCTCGAAACACCGCTGCATGAGGTCGATGACTAATTCAATCTCCAATTACCACATAGACCGGTAACAGGATGCTGTTATGTCTGTTGTAAAGGCGAAAGGCATAAAAAGGGTAATCAATGCCGTGGTGTTTTCGTTGCAGGGGTTGCGCTGCGCTGTCTATCACGAAGAGGCGTTTCGCCAGGAAATCATCCTCGCGGTACTGTTGATTCCGCTGGCTTTCTGGCTCGAGGTCAGTATCGTCGAACGCCTGTTGCTGATCGCCTCAGTGATGTTGGTGCTGATTGTGGAATTGCTAAACTCGGGTATCGAAGCTGTTGTAGACCGGGGGGGCACCGAGTACAACGAGCTGGCGGGCCGAGCCAAGGATCTGGGGTCGGCCGCGGTGTTTCTGTCGTTGTTGATGGCCGGTTTTATCTGGATCGGCATTGTGTTTTTCCGGTAACGATTTAGGTCGACGCTAAAAATATCGCCCGCACCGGCGCCGGGTGCCCCTCGGCGGTCAGGTTCGCATCACCCGGGTCGAGGAAGTCCGCAAGGGAGTGAAATCGCATCCAGTCGGTGGATCGTTGCTCCCGCGTACTGGTTTTATTGATATCCACCACCCGCGGGTTTTTGTAACCACATTTTCGCAGCCAGGCAATCAGGGTCTCGCAGCTGGGTAAAAACCAGACATTATTCATCATTGCATAGCGGCCCTCGGGCACCAGCACCTGGCCTGGACCGGCGTCGATAATCAGGGTTTCCAGGACTAATTGACCGCCGGGGCGCAGGGTATCTTTTAACTCTCTCAGGTGATCCATGGGCGAGCGGCGGTGGTAAAAAACCCCCATGGAAAAGGTAGTGTCGAAGGCGTGCAGACCGGGAGGCACGGCTTCTATGCCCAGCGGCAGTACATCGATGGCTGCCTTGCCGGCGAAGTGTTTGACACAGTAGAACTGCACCACAAACCGCGGCGAGGGATCAATACCTATCACCCGGCGGGCGCCTTCACCCAGCATGCGCCAGCCGTGGTAACCGTTGCCGCAGCCGACGTCGAGTATCAGTCTGTCCGCCAGCGGTTCCAGGTACGGCAGCACACGTTCCCATTTCCAGTCCGAGCGCCATTCTGTATCGATATAGGTGCCGTGTATTGTGTAGGGGCCTTTGCGCCAGGGAATCAGCGTCTGCAACGCGGTTGTAATCTGTGCAGAGGTGGCCTCATCGCAGTCGCCTTTGAGGCCGATGGTCACGGCGTTTTTCAAATCGATTGCCGAGGCGCTGACTTCCGGCAACTGCTCCAGCACCCGCCGCCAGGCGGGCAGGTCGCCGTAGCGCTTTTCACTCAGACCGGCGTCGATTTGCCGCGGCAATTGTTCCAGCCAGGGTTGCAGCGGTGTTTTTTGCAATGCCTCGAGGAGGTCACGATAGTAGGGTAGATAGCGGCGGAAGTATTCCGGCGTCTCTGATGGCGAATCGGTCATTGGAGAATCGGTGCGCGTGTTTTGTGGAAAAGCTGTCATTTAATGGCGATCAGGGATGCGAAGTTGAAACATTGGAACCAGACATCGGAGCTGTCAAAACCGGCCTGTTTTAAACGCTGACGATGGGTCTCCAGTGTATCGGCAATCAACACATTTTCCAGGGCTGTGCGTTTTTGGGCGATTTCCAGCTCACTGTAGCCCTGGGTGCGTTTGAAATTGTGGTGTAACTCAATCATCAGTTGCTGGTGCCGGGTGTCGGTAAAAGCCACCTTCTCCGACAGGATTAAAATGCCGCCGGGCTTCAAACCGCGGTAAATCTTTTGCAAAATCGGCAGGCGCTGGTCGGCGGCGATAAACTGGAGGGTAAAATTCAGCACCGCGACACAGGCTTGTTGTATCGGCACCGCCTGTAAATCAGCACATATCAGTTCCACCGGTACTTCAGCGCTGTCGGCGTCGACCACCTGGCGGCAGCGCTCTAGCATCGCCGGGGAATTGTCGACCGCGATAATTTTACAGGCGGCGGCCTGAATACTGTGGCGCATAGCCAGGGTGGCCGCACCCAGTGAGCAGCCGAGGTCGTAGCACCGGCTGTTCGGCTGTTGATAGCGCTGGGCGAGGTTGCCAATCATATTGATAATGGTTGAGTAGCCGGGTACAGACCGCTTGATCATATCCGGAAAAACGGCCGCGACATCTTGGTCGAAAGTGAAATCGCCCAGCTGTGGCAGTGGTGTTGCGTAAAGGTTGTCCTGTTTGTTGTCCTGTTTGTTATGCTTTGATAAGTGTTGGCCCATAAAAACCGCATACCTCGGTCGGTGGTAAGTGCCGGTATTTTATCGCCGACCGGGTATAGGAACAATCTCAAACACGTCGCCGGCCGGTACATTATTTGGCATAGCCGCCCGGCGCCCGATAGTCTATGCTCCTAGAGTGAAAAAGGACCGGGATAGAAAAGAAGGGTTCCACGATTATGGCCTACGACGGCTACAGCCAGTTAAAAGTTCTGGTCATTGACGATTTTGATAATTTTCGCATGACTATCTGCCGCATGTTACAGGAGCTTGGCGTTGAGGATGTGGAGACGGCCGTAAATGGTGCCCAGGCAGTGAGGTTTAGCCGGCGCCGTTCGTTCGACATGATATTGTGCGATTACAATCTGGGGTCGGGAAAAAACGGCCAGCAGGTACTGGAAGAGCTCCGGGTTAATAAAATCCTGAAACACCGCTGCCTGTTTGTGCTGATTTCAGCGGAAACCAGCAGAAGTATGATCATGGCCACCTATGATTATGAGCCTGACGCCTATCTGACCAAGCCGATTACCAGTAATATACTGCGTCAGCGCCTCGACAGGTTACTGCGCCAACGGCAGGAGCTTCTGCCGATCTATGATGCCCTTGATGAAGACGCGCTGGATAAGGCCATCAATCTTTGCCGCACCTGTATTGATAGTGACAGTCGCTATACCTCGCAGTGCCAGAAGTTGTTGGGCAATCTGTATCTGCAAACCGGTGCCCTAGCCGAGGCGGAAACCCTGTATCGCAAGGTGCTGGAAGTGAGGGCACTGGACTGGGCCCAGGTGGGGTTGGCAAAAGTCAAGCAAGCGCAGGGAGAATTTCAGATGGCAGACAAGTGGTTGCGGGAGATAATTGTCAACAATCCTTTGTGCATGCAGGCTTATGATGTGTTGGCGGAAAACTGCAAAAAGCTCGGCGACGATGACCAACTGCAGACGGTATTGCATCGGGCGGTGGAAATTTCCCCTATGTCCCTGGTCAGGCAATTGCACCTGGCCCAGACCGCCGTCGATAACAACGACTTGATAACCGCCGCCAATGCCTGGCGTCGCGCTGTGCGCCTTGGGCAGTTTTCCTGCCGCGATAAGCTGGAAAACCATCTTAATTTCGCCCGCACCGCGGCGGCTTTGTTCAATGAGGATGTGCAACTGGCCCAGGACCTGTCCCGTGACGCCCTGCGGGTGTTAAGTGAAATTCCCCAGCGCTTTGAAATGACCTCTGAGGTGGAGGCGCAGGCTTTGCTCGTGGAGAGTCAAGTGCTGGCCGGGCAGGGACAAAAAAGCAAGGCCGAAGAGATACTGCGGGAGGTTGAAAGCACAGTGGGCGAGGAACCGGCTGGATTGAGCATCGATACGCAACTGGACCAGGTTGTCGCCCTGAAGGCGCTCAAGAAAGATATCCCCGCGAAAAAGCGGCTCGACGACATTATTGAACGCTACCGTGAAGATGAGAAGGCGCTGGTAAAAATCGACAGGCTGCTGGAAGAGCCTTTGAGCGAACACAATCGCCAGCGGGTGGCGAAGCTTAACCGGGGCGGAATTGGGCTGTATGAACAGGGCCGTTACAAAGACGCGATTGACGCTTTTAAACAGGCCAAGCGGCTGTTTCCCAATCATCTCGGCGTGCACCTGAACCTGGTGCAGGCGCTGTTGGGGGAAATGGAGGAGTTTGGCCGCGATGAAGGTTATATGGATTTGTGCCTGGCGACGTTGAAAAAAGTCGGGTGTAGAGTTACCACTGGCCACGCTCAGTATAAACGTTATCTGCAACTACAGGACAAAGTCAAAAACCTGGGACTAAAACAGGAAGGCACGCGCGATGTCGAGTGAGAACAGCAACGGTATTAACAAGGGCTCTAAAAACGATCGCGACACCGGCCTGGATTTTTCCCTGGTGCTCGCCTCAAGTGTGCACGACATGAAAAACTCAGTGGGTATGCTGTTGAATTCACTTGAGGATGTCATCAACTCCACACCGGCGCAGAATCAGGAGCAGCGTTGCCAGTTTGGTGTTTTGCAATATGAGGCGTCGCGTATAAACAGCGAATTGATTCAATTGCTGTCGATTTACCGAATGCAGAATAACCGCATGCCGGTTCACGTTGACGAGCACTTTGTCATCGATCTATTTGAAGAACAGTTGGCACGCAATTATATGCTGTTCGAAACCCGGGGAGTTCATGTTGACCTGGATTGCGATGCGGATTTGAACTGGTTTTTTGACAGTGATCTCATTGGCAGCGTGGTTCACAACGTACTGGTCAATTGCGCCCGCTACACGCATAAAGCGTTGCGTTTGAACGCCGAACTCGAGGGCCAGGGTAAAAATCGGGTGCTGTGTATTTCCATTGCCGATGACGGCAGAGGTTATCCGGCGGCGATGCTCACCGCCGAGGCGGCGAGCATCGGTATGGACAATTCCGGGGATAATACCCATCTGGGGTTGTTCTTTGCCCGCAAGGTGGCGCAGATGCATTGTCAGCACGGTACCTGCGGGCGTATCCAACTCGAAAACAACGGCCCGCTCGGGGGCGGTGTGTTCAAGTTGTATTTGCCTTAGACCGTATACGAAGGTCGTTTACAGTTGCACGGTCTGCAGGCCCAGCGACTGGACTTCGGCGCTGCCGTCGCTGTTGGTAATGACGGCGGTGCTGGCGCGGTCGGCGCGCAGGTAGCTATCGGCAACACGTTTGAGATCCTCCAGTGAGACCTGCAATACTCGCTGGCGGAAGCGCTCGCGTTTTTCCCGGCTGCGGCCGAACAACTCGGCGTGATAGGTTTGTTTGGCTTCGCCCGCGGGGGAACCAGGTTTGTCGAGTGAGCTTATGACACCGAGAATGGCCTCTTCAAGTCTGTTGGATTCGTGCGCCTGCGACTGTAGCCAGTGCAGGGACTGGTCAAAATCGTTTAGGGTGGCACCGAGTCTGGGGTCGCGATAGGAGAAGAACCGGAACGCCGCAATATTGCTGTCCTGGCCGGCGCCGGCGCCGTAGGCACCGCCCTGCTCACGGATCGCGCGGTGCAGGTAGCCGTTTCTCAAAAAGCCCCCCAGCACGGTTAAAGCCGCCGCGTCTTCGTGGTCCATGGGGACCGTGGGGTAGGCTTTGGCGCAAAAGTTTACCTGTGTATTGGCAATCCAGCCCTGCTGAATCCGTTCATTGACCTGTGGTAATTCAAAGACGGCGAAGTCGCCCCCCTCGCGTTCCGCCCCTTTCCAGATCTGTTCCAGACTGTCCCGGCATTGTGCCAGTTGTTCCTGTTCCCCCACCAGTAAAAACCGGCGCGGACCCTGTAGAATCTGCCCGTGTATCTGTGCCAGTTTAGCGGCGAATTGTTCCAGCTCGGCGTCTTGATGGAGCGCGTCATCCAGGGTTTTCACCGCCTGAATGCCGGCCAGTCCGCTAAACTGGTGGGTCAGGTTTGCGCTTGCACACATGCCGCTGCAGGCGGCCGCCATCGCCAGGCTGTGGCCATTGCCGGTAACGCTTTGCTCGCGGCGGGCGCGGGTTTGTGCAATCAGTTCGCGCAGGCGCGGAAATTCATCAAAGCGGACCTCGTGCAGGGTTTCCCACATGAGTTCGCTGAGCGCCTGCTGATTGCGGGTCAGAGCCTTGGCGGAAAGGGTGAAATAGGCATCGATTTCGCGCACGGTATCGATCTTTCCGCGAACGGTGCTATTGGCGGAAATGGCGCCGCAGACTCGGGACTGCCAGCGCTGGGTATCGAGATAATCCAGGTCGCCGACGCCCAGTTCGGTAAGGCAGAGATTGTAGTAGGGCAGCAGGTTGTTGATATCCTCGTCGAGCCTGGGAAGTTTGGTCAATATCTGTTGGTATACCAGACCGTTGGTGCCGGCGGTGTAGGTAGTCAGAGGGGTGGCATTCAGGGTCTGTTCGGTGCCTGAAACGTAGTGCATTGTCGGGGCCACATCTTCCAGCCCCACTTTGGGCAGAATGGATTCGTCGTCGGTCTGCTGCTGGCGCTGTTGCAGGGCCTGGGCGCGCGCGACGACGGCCTGTTTGTCGGCGTCGCTCATGCGTGCTTTGAGCTGTTGCAGATGGGCGGTTTCGGCCATTTGGCGCAACTGTTCCATATGGGTATCGGGGCGCAGGCTCAGGCGTACCCGGTGTGGATTCTCGAGCAGCATTTCCCGTGCCAGCTGTTGAATAAAGTTGGGCTTTTCAATGTCCTGGCGCAGTTTGTTCAGCACCGGGTCCAGGTTCAACAGGGCGATGGGGTCGCCGCGGTGGGTGGCCGAGGTCAGACTGGTGAGAATCAGCTGCAGGCCGTAGGGATAACTGTCGCCACCGACTTCCCGCTGCTGAAGTTCCAACTGGTGCAGGGAGGCTTCGATCTGGTCCTGGGGTACACCCTTTTCCGCAACCTCACGGATAACACGCAATATCAACTCCTCGACAGCCTGAGCGTTGTCGGGTTCACTGCCTTCGACGCCGCAGATAAACGACAGCTCCCGCTGGGAGTCGTCAAGGCCGCACAGCGGCGAGGGAGCGGTGCCCAGTTTGGTGGTTTCCAGCGCCTGTTGCAGAGGCGAGGCGCTGTTATCAAACAGGACGCTGGTCAGCAGCTGCGCTTTGAGACTGGCTTCCAGATCCGTGCTCTTGCCCAGCAGCCAGCCGAGTACGATATGGGTTTTCTTTTCTGCATTCTTTTCCCCCAGGGCATAGGCTTCTTCGACATTAAGGGGCGAGTAATAGCGTTTTTCATCGGGCACGCTGATCACAACGTCGAGTTTTTGGAAACGGTTCAGGGCGAGCTGCTCAAATTTTTCCTGGTGCTGTGCTGCATTGATGTCCCCGTAGGTCATAAAAACGGCATTGCTGGGGTGATAGTGAGTGCGGTAAAAGTCCTTCAGCTGCTGGTAGGTCAGATCCGGGATTGACTCGGGATCGCCGCCACTGTTGTAGTGGTAAGTGGTGGTGGGAAACAGGTATTTGCACAGGCACTGCCACAGTTGGGAAGGCACAGAGCTCATAGCCCCTTTCATTTCGTTGTAGACTACGCCCTTGTAGACCAGCTCCGTGGCAGGATCGTCGGGGGTGGCGAATTCGACCCGGTGGCCCTCCTGGCGGAAGTCGAGTTCATCAAGGCGGGAAAAGAACACCGCGTCGAGGTATACGCCGAGTAGATTGTTAAAGTCCTTAGGGTTTTGGCTGGCAAATGGATAGGCGGTCCAGTCGGAGCTGGTAAACGCGTTCATAAAGGTGTTCAGCGAGCGCCGGATCATCATGAAAAAGGGGTCTCTGACCGGGTACTTTTCGCTACCGCACAGCGCTGTGTGTTCGAGGATATGAGCCACGCCGGTGGAGTCGTGGGGGACAGTGCGCAGGGCGACGAGAAATACGTTTTCGTTGTTGTCAGCGTTGATGTGTATATGCTGCGCGCCGGTGACACGGTGCCGAAACTCTTCGACAGTGACATTCAGTGATTCAATGGCCTGGCTGCGTAGCCATTCAAATGCGGGGTGAGCCTGTTGGGTCATGAAAACCTCTTGGTTGGGGCTGAATAAATCTCAAACGCTCTGGTTAGTCCAATGCCGTATTTTAGCGCCAGCGTCCACCGATGCACAAACCGGGTAATGGGAAGGGTAGCGGATTTGGGGGTTTTTTGTCACTAACAGCTGATTGGCGCGATTGAGAAATAGCGTTTGTTACGGGTATGCTTTTGATGCACTCTATCAATGAAAGGCTTATTAATGTGACACAAGACCGCAATTTTGACGACCTCGCCCATCGTTTTAAACGCAATGTTTATGATGGTTTAAAAGGCGCTGTGCGCCTGCGTGTTCTGGAACGCGATTTCGCTGAATTTATCCCCGCCCTGGCCACCTCTGAGCCGGCGTCGCAGAGGCCTCTGCGAATCCTCGACGCCGGCGGTGGTCAGGGGCAGTTTGCGCTGACGCTTGCGGCGCAGGGGCACGCAGTTGCCCTGTGCGATATTTCCACTGAAATGTTGCGCCTGGCGCGGCAACAGGTCGAGTTGCAGGGGCTTGACAACGTCGAGTTGATACACGCGCCGATTCAGGCGCTGGCGCAGCATATAGAGAGTCGATTCGATCTGGTTTTGTGCCACGCGGTTCTGGAGTGGGTGGCCGAGCCGCGCCGGTTACTGCGGATACTACAGTCTCTTGTCGCCCCGGGCGGGTTCTTATCCCTGACCTTTTACAATCGGCATTCATTGATTTACAAAAATCTGTTGCGCACCAACTTCAAAAAAGTCCAAAAGCGGCAATACCGTGGCTACCGGGGCAGTTTGACACCGACCAACCCGCTGGATCCCGCTGAAGTCTATGCCTGGCTGGAGGTCGAGCCCATGACGGTTCTCTGCAAAAGTGGTATCCGAGTATTTCACGATTATATATTCGATAAGCGCGATCGCGAGCGTGATCCGGCCACACTGATTGACATGGAATTGCAGTTTTCCCGCCAGGAACCTTACCGGTCGCTGGGCAGGTATATCCATGTACTGTGTCAGTTAACTGAATAACTATCTCAACAACTATCTCAACAACTATCTCAACAACTATCTCAACAACTATCTCAACAACACTTCCTTGGCTTGATTGAGTTTGGCGGCGAGGTAGTCGGTACCGCCGCGGTCCGGATGCAGTTTTTGAATCAGTCGCCGGTGGGCCTGAATAATATCCTTTTCCGTCGCGTTTGCCGACACCCCGAGTATGTCCCGTGCTTCTTCTGTGGTTAAGGTTGCGCTGGAGGGTTTGGAGTTCGGTTGGGGCCTGCGGTTTGTCCACTGTGGCAGAAAACGTAATAGCAGCGGCAAAGTCATCACGATCGCGACACTCAGCCAGCTCAGATGCCCACTTACCAGGCTCAGCACAAGCACCACCGCCAAAGCGCCGGTCGCCAGCAGCGTCGGCAGTTGTCGGTGCCGCGGTGGCAGGCGTTTTTCCAGACGTCGAACCAGAGCCACAACCGCTATGACAACCGCGGCAATCAAAATTAAACGAAGCATTGCAATGGGGGTCCTTTTTCGGCCCGGGGTTGGAGAATGGTTAAGTCGCTAATTATGGCACGGTTGCGGTTTAGGCGTGAACGTTTGTCGATGAAATCGTTGCAAGATGAAAACCGTTGCGGCCACTGCTCTTGACCTGGTACATAGCCTTATCGGTGGCGCTGAGCAGATCCAGCGGCTGGTGCTCGGGTTGTGGCACCAGGCCGCCGACACCAATGCTGATGGTAAAATTGATGTCGGTGTCGTTATAGTGTATGGGGGTCGATTCCACCAGGCGGCGCAGCTTTTCGGCAGCTGCGGCCGCGTATTCGGGGGTTGTATTGGGTAGCAGCACGATAAGTGTCACCCGCCAAGTGGCCGTAGCAGTCGTTGAGTTGCTTAAAATGGTCTATATCGACCAAAACCAGCGATAGCGGGCGCTGTTCCCGGTGTGAGCGCTGCCACTCAACCAGAAACTGGCGATCGAAATAGAGACGGTTGTAGGCGCCGGTTAAACCGTCGGTAATGGACAGGGTTTTGAGATCGCGATTGGCTTCTTCAAGGGCACTGCGGGCAATCCGCAACTGGTAATTTTTTTCCTTCAGCGACGCGGTCTGTTGCCTGACCTCCTCGGCCAGGGAACTGGACAGGTGGTTGGATCTTTGTATCGCAATGTTGAGTCGCTGCCCCAAAATCAGGCAGTGAACAAAAGAAAAAACCACCACCGCGTATTCTGTATAGGTGGTAAGGGAAATACGTTTTAAGGACTCGAAATAATCCAGTGGCAGGGTCAGGAACAATGGCAAGAGACTGATCAGCAATAGCTTTGAAAATGTCTGCCCGTCTCTGATTCCCTGCGCCAGAATATAGACCGCGATCGCCAACTGTAGCAGGGTAAAACACATCAACACGCCAATATAGCGGGTAAACCAGTACGGTGAAGTGGCGATAACGGTACTGCACAGTAGCATGCCGAGAGCGAAATTTGCCCGCAATAAACGGGCGGGTAGGTATTTTATCCGGTGTACATGGTGGTAAAAACAAACCAGAAAGGGACCCGCCAGAATCATAGAACAGTATTCAACGACATGGTGGAGCCGAAAGTTCCAAGGGCCGTGAAGACTAAAGACATGTTCCCAGAGGTTGCCCCGGGTCCAGAAGTACATTGCCGCCACCAACGACGAAAGACCCAGCCACAGGGTTGAGCGATTGCGAGGGGTATATAAAAAAATGGCAAAAGCATAAACGGCGATACTGAAAACAATGCAAACAATAAACCC
This sequence comes from Exilibacterium sp., assembly GCA_037384225.1. Classification (GTDB taxonomy): domain Bacteria; phylum Pseudomonadota; class Gammaproteobacteria; order Pseudomonadales; family Cellvibrionaceae; genus JARROD01. Next base: position 15,134 of record JARROD010000065.1, on the reverse strand, counting down.
CGTACTCAGCAGGTGTCTGGACTGCAGATCGAACAATTGTTGCTGGGTGCCGAGATAGATGTTTTGGCAGAGGCCGCCGAGACGGTGCTGAAAGTTGGCGACCTGTAGTAACAGGTAGTGGGTATCTGTAGGGTGTGACAGGTTATTGAGCAAGGTCAGGCTAACCCTCTGACCGGCCCGAGTCTGCAGCGCGTCGGGGCCCACCCGGCCTAGCCTGGTCGGCGCGGCGCGGTTAGGGTTATTGGCACTGAAAAAATAGGTGTTGCTGGCGCTACAGGCGGGCTGTTGCAAAAGCCCCAGGCGCTGGTTGGCACTGGTCGGTTCGACCGCCGCCGGTTGCGGCATCGCCAGTCCCTTGATTGTCAATACGTAAGTACCGATGCCGGCGCCGTATTTTTTGGGGTTCAGCGAATTCCAGGCGGCGGGTACCGGGACTGTCAGGGGTGGCGCCCGCTTTGCAGTGGCGGTATTGATAGAGGGGGTTTTTGACTCCGTTGCAGAGGGCACTGTCTGTGGGCCGGAAGAGGGAGAGGCTTTGCGCTGTAAAAACTGTGCCGGTGTCAGCAGCTCATCGGGATAAAACGCCCAGGTTCCCGTTAACCGCAGTGGCCCCTGTTCAATAAAATTCCATCCGGAAAGATTGAGCTGCCCCTGTTCCAACCCGGGAGCGGCGGGGACAGGCACGCGCAGGCAATAGCCCGTCACCAATATAATCACTGTGATCAGTAGTAGCCAAATTCCCCTGCCCATGACTTAAACTTCCCAGTGGTCAACCCCAATACACATCCGCACCTAGCGGCGGATCGCTTGGTCAGTTACTGTATTTGCCTGTTTGTTGCTGTTTGTTATTACCGTTTGTTACTTATTTTATGGGAATAATCGCAGGAATAAGTCGTTTGTCTATCGGCAGTGAAACTGCAGACTTAATTAGCTCAAAATGAAAAGGACGCCATTCTGGCACGAAAGGCCGCAATAATCAAGGTGGAGGGGTTGTGCCCAATGGGTTAATCGCAAGAATAAGTCAACCGCAAGCCCAGAGGCACCAGATAGTCGGCTTCGTGTTCCAGGCTGCGTTCCGTCAAGGGGTGGTTTTGCAACCAGGCAGGCGCAAAATTGAGAATCACCTTTTCATCTTCTATACGGATGGACGGTGTTTGATCCAGATTACCCCGGCTGCGATTGAGCAAAATCGCCAGGCGCAGGCAAATCAAAACGCTAATCAGCCCTTTATCGATCTGCTCCAGTGCTTTGATCGGGCCAGAATGGGTTTTGCGCCGGTGCAGCTTTATCAGCAGACCCAACAATTGTTGCTCAAATTGACTGAAACCGGCCAAGTCGCTGTTCTGAATCAGATAGTGGCCGTGGTTGTGGTAGCCGGAATGGGAGATGCTGAGACCAATTTCGTGTAGTAACGCCGACCAGCCCAGGAGTTTTTTATAGGAAAATTTTTGCGTTTTCGGCAATTTGATCTGGGACCAGAGTTTCAGCGCGGTTTGCCTTACGCGCCGCGCCTGCTGCACATCGATCTGATAGCGGGCAATCAGGCTTTCCACTGTTTGATCGCGGGTGTCTCTGTGATCCAGTCGCCCCAGGGAATCGTATATCAGCCCCTCTTTGAGTGTGGCGCTGGCAACATGTATTTCCTCCAGCCCGAATTGTTCGAATATGGCGTGGAGAATGGCCATCCCGGCGGGCAGCACATCCCGCCGCAATTGAGAGATCCCGCTGGCGGTTACTTCTCCTGCGGCGACGGTCTGTTCTATCAGTGCCTGGAGACCGTTTTTGGTAATAATACCCGCGCCGGCCTCGGGCATTAACTCTGAGATAACCCGCATGGTACCTGAGGTGCCGTAGACAGTATTCCAGCCCGCCGCCTTGTAATCGGCGCGGATAAGTTCCAACTCTTCGCAGGTGGCGAGGCCGGTGCTGTGGATATTTTCCCATGTGATATGGCCTTCACTCAAATAGCGCTCGGTGAAGGTGACGCAGCCGATACTGAGGCTTTCCAGGCGTTGCGGGAGGTAGTCGAGGCCGATAATAAATTCAGTACTGCCACCGCCGATGTCGATGATCAGGCGCTTGCGATGATCGTTAGTAATCGTGTGCGCAACTCCGACGTAGACCAGACGCGCCTCCTCGTACCCGGAGATGATTTGGATCGGGTGGCCGAGCGCGGCCTCGGCGTCCTTGAGAAACTGTTCGGCATCGGAGGCGCTGCGCAAGGTTTTGGTGCCTACTGCTCTGACCCGTGAGCGGGGTATCCTGCGGATGCGCTCGGCGAAACATTGGAGGCAGGCCAACGCCCGCTGGCGGGCCTGTTCCGAGAGTTTGCCGTCCCGGCCGATCCCGCGGGCGAGTTGAACCATATCCTTGACTCTGTCGATAACTTCAATGGAGCCTTTGTTTTCACGGGCGATCAGCATGTGGAAGCTGTTGGAGCCGAGGTCTACGGCGACAAAGTAGGAGGTTGGCATCGCTAATGTATTCAGTTTTGGGCGCGGTTCTGTGGTGGAACCTGTAACCGGATATTGTAATGGGGGTATTGTAGCATGCCAGTTGTCGCGGGAGGGACAGTTTGCAACTGCGTCGCTAACACAATATTTCATGCACGGTCCTTAGTCGACACGCGGCGTTTTAATACAAATGCTTTGGGTATCTACAGACTGCGATAGTAATATACCCCCAGTATCAAACTGCGAGGATTAACGTGTGACGTTCTCAATGGATAAAACCAAAATGCCGCTGCCGCAGGAGGCACTGCCAGGGCGGCAGGTCGCCATGGCGGTGAGCAACCGACACTTTGTCAATGGCAACCCTATACAGCCGCCATTTGCGGATAATTTGCGTGAAGCGCTGTTTGGTCTCGGCTGTTTCTGGGGCGCTGAACGCCGATTCTGGCAATTGGACGGTGTTTACACCACGGCGGTGGGCTACGCCGGAGGCTACACGCCCAACCCCAGCTACCAGGAAGTCTGCAGCGGTATGACCGGACACAATGAGGTCGTTAAAGTCGTTTTTGATCCGAACCTGATCAGTTACCGGCAGCTGTTGAAGGTGTTCTGGGAAGCCCATGATCCAACTCAGGTTATGCGTCAAGGCAATGATATTGGCACGCAATATCGATCCGCAATATATACCTTTGATGAAGAGCAACGACGGCTGGCTTCGCAGTCCAGGGAAAGTTTTCAACAGGTGCTGGCAAGCTCTGGTTACGGCGACATCAGCACGGAAATTCTACCGGCCCCGGAATTCTATTATGCGGAGGACCACCACCAGCAGTACCTGGCGAAAAATCCCGGTGGGTATTGCGGCCTGAGTGGCCTGGGGGTGTGCGTCCCTTGAGCTTAAGGAACGGGCACGGATGGCTCGTTCAGGGGACGACTTTTTGCGCGAATACCGCTTTTGGCAATACCTCATACGTACACCAGTCACTCCAACTCCCCGGGTAGAGTTTAGCGGTTCGGCCAGCGATGGCCATCGATAACAGGTTGACACAGGCGGTGACCCCAGATCCGCAGTAAACGACGATTTCCTTGTTCGCGGGCAAATCCTTCCAGCGCGCTTTCTGCTCCCGCTCGGATTTAATATAGCCGTAGTCATCCGTAACCCCCTGCCAGGGGTAGTTTAAGGCTCCGGGGATATGGCCGGCTATGGGGTCGATGGGCTCCTCTATACCCAGGTAGCGTTTTTCTTCCCGGGAATCGACGAGGATGGCGGACTTGTCCGCCACGCGATTTCGGACATCGCCGGCGTCGAGAACCCAGCTCTTTTGTATAGTCGGCTTGAAAAGGCCATGGCGGGCGGCGGGCTGGCGGCGGTCGATAGGGAAATAAGCGCTTTTCCAGGCCTGATAACCACCGTCAAGCACGGCGACATTTTGGTGTCCCAGGTAACGGATAAGCCACCAGGCTCTGGCGGCAAAGCCAAATTTTGTACTGTCGTAAACGACAACTCGGGTGTCATTATTGACCCCGGCGGCGCGCAATTCTTCGGCGAATAATTCGGCATTGGGTAAGGGGTGGCGGCCGCCGTGTTCTCTGACTGGTCCGGAAAGGTGGTGATCAAGGGAAAAGTAATAGGCGCCGGGAATGTGCCCCGCGAGATATTGTTTGATACCCAGGGTCGTGTCCGACAGCGAAAACCGACAGTCGAGAACAACAGTATCAGAATCGATTTGTTGCCTTAGTTGTGCAACTGAGATAATGGGTGAGTTCATATTGGTAGAGACCACTAATTACGAAGTACCTGTTTGGGTTCTGCACAAAATTATTTCCTTAAAAGCACGACGGCGTGTTGAGCCTCTCCTTTCCTTGGTTTAAATCATATGGCTACAGTTATTTTGTGAGCGGTCCGCACCTCCTTGGTCTTATATAAATTGCCAATAAAAATTAAGCTTGTTAAAACAGCGGAATCTTTATGTAGGCTTTTACGAGCCTATCGCTTTACTTTAACCGACTTCTGTCTCTTGAGTACAACTAAACTAACATTTAGTTCACTGCTGGTATAAGATTTACGCATCAAGATGTGTATGTGATAAGACCCTATCCTGGCAAAAAACTCTTCATACTTAAAGTAAACGCAGTAATAAGCCTGACTCCACACCTTAATTTTCTCCCTATAGGCTACCTGTTTGAAATAGTTATGTAGAGGAAACACTTCTAAAAAATGACTATTTCTATAGAAATTTTCAGTCTTTCTAATGTCAATCATCTCCAATATGAGAAATCCGGTTTACCCGGAGTGAGAAATCTTGCCGAATAGTGCAGCTAGCGACTGGTTTCTATAGAATATAGTGTCCCATGGTCCAGAAATTGCCTAACAAAAAGACAGAAGGTAAAAAAACACAAAGTGGCAATTAATAAATTACGATCTGATAAATCGCCATGGGTGGATGTTTTATTAAGAGATTTTCTGGTTAGGAGGATCACCCACCATGATTGATAACCCGCGACAATTTCTTCTCGGACTGCTTGACGCGGCGGTCGAGGCCGCGCATCCGAGGCAGGTTCTGGAGCCGTATTTGCCGGACGACCGCTCCGGACGCGCTGTGGTGATTGGTGCGGGTAAAGCGGCCGCCGCTATGGCGGCGGAGTTCGAACGGCTGTGGCAGGGACCGCTTTCGGGGTTGGTCGTGACGCGCTATGGGCACGGTGAAGCCTGTCACCATATCGACGTTATCGAAGCTGCGCATCCCGTGCCGGACACTGCCGGGCGTGAAGCGGCGGCACGCATTGTGGCGCTGGTCAGCGAGCTGCGCGAGCAGGACCAAGTCTTCTGCCTCCTGTCCGGTGGCGGATCTTCTCTGCTGTCCCTGCCGGCGCCGGGGGTTTCCCTTGAGGACAAACAGGCAATCAATCGCGCACTGTTAAATTCCGGCGCGGCCATCGCGGAAATAAATTGTGTTCGCAAGCATATATCCGCCATTAAAGGTGGGCGTCTGGCTCGGGCCTGCTGGCCGGCGCGGTTACATACCCTGGCGATATCCGATGTGCCTGGCGACGATCCCAGTGTGATTGCCTCGGGCCCTACGGTAGCCGATGATACCACCAGCGCCGATGCAAGGGCGGTGTTGAAAAAATATGAGATTGAAATTTCCCCCGGTGTGGAAAGGTGGCTGAACAGTCAGCAATCCGAAACCCTCAAAACCGGTGATCCGGCGCTGCAAAACAGCCGCTATACCCTCGTGGCCAAACCGCAACAATCACTGGAGGCAGCCGCGCGGGAAGCGCAACGCCAGGGTATTGCCGCGCTGATTCTGAGCGATTGCATCGAGGGCGAAGCGCGAGAGGTCGCTAAGGTTCACGCCGCCATTGCGCAACAGGTTCTGAAGTATCGACAGCCGTTGCCGGCGCCCTGTGTCATTATTTCCGGCGGAGAAACCAGCGTCACAGTTACCGGCGCTGGCCGGGGCGGGCGCAACGCGGAATTTTTGTTGGCAATGGCCAGTGTGCTAAAAGGTCAGGCGGGAATCTATGCATTGGCCGCCGATACCGACGGCATCGACGGTTCGGAATCTAATGCGGGGTGTCTGTTGACACCGCAGACTTACAGCCGCGCCCTGGACTTGGATGATCTTGTCGTGACCGGCCCTACGCGAACCAATGTCAACGACTTTAGAGCGATTTTGATTTTGCCGCCTAAGATTGGATAAATTAAAAGAAAACGAGGTAATTCATGCCTGATGCCATGGAACAAGAGCAACAACAGGATGTGATGTCCAAAAGCGATAACAGCGGTTTGGTGGAAAAAGTTTTTCAATTAAAAGCCAGAAATTCGAGGGTTAAAACAGAAGTCATCGCCGGTGCGACCACTTTTTTAACCATGGTTTATATTATTTTTGTCAACCCCAATATATTATCCTCTGCCGGCATGGATCACGGCGCTGTGTTTGTCGCCACCTGCATAGCCGCCGCCGTGGGCTGCATGGTTATGGGGGTTTACGCCAATTATCCCATCGCCCTGGCGCCGGGCATGGGGTTGAATGCCTTTTTCAGTTTTACTGTTGTCGGCGAACTGGGTTATTCCTGGCAGGTAGCGTTGGGGGCGGTGTTTCTTTCCGGGCTGGTGTTTCTTGCGTTGAGTATTTTTCAGGTCAGGGAGTGGATCATCAACAGTATTCCCCACTCTTTACGGCTTTCAATGGGCGCCGGTATCGGTTTGTTTCTGGGAATCATTGCACTAAAAACCGCGGGTATCGTAGTCGCCAGCCCGGCGACTCTGGTGACGCTCGGAGATCTGAAAAGTGCCGAGGCACTGTTGGCGATACTGAGTTTTTTAACCATTGCCGTGCTGTCTTACAAACGCATTCCCGGCGCCGTGATGATTGGTATTTTGGTGAGCACGGCGATCGGTCTGGCGTTGGGAGAAGCGCAATTCAACGGCGTGGTTTCGGCGCCGCCGAGTTTGCTCCCCACTTTGGGGCAACTGGATATTGCCGGCGCCTTTGAAGTGGGCATGATCAGTATTATTTTCGCGTTTCTGTTTGTCGATTTATTCGATACCGCCGGCACCCTGCTGGGAGTCATGCATCGGGGCAATTTATTGGATGAGGCCGGTCGCCTGCCGCGTATGGACAGGGCGTTGATGGCCGACAGCAGCGCCAGTATTTTCGGTTCTGTGATGGGGTCTTCGACCACTACCAGCTATGTGGAGAGCAGTGCCGGTATTGAGGCTGGTGGCCGCACCGGGTTGACTGCGGTGGTGTGCGGAATATTGTTCTTTCTGTGCATCTTTTTCTCGCCGCTGGCGGCTACGGTGCCTGGTTATGCCACGGCGGGTGCGCTTTTGTATGTGGCGGTGTTGATGACCGAAGGGTTGGCGCAGATCAATTGGAAGGATGTCACCGAATCGGCGCCGGCGGTGATTGCCGCGATCATGATGCCCCTGTCTTTCTCTATCGCCAATGGCATTGCATTGGGTTTTATCGCCTATACCCTGATTAAAGTCGCCAGCGGTCGTCGGGAGGATGTAACGCTGAGTGTTTATGTTCTTTGTGCGTTGTTTGTGGCTAAGTTTGCGTTTTTATAAAACGGTAAATTTCGTGCCCGTTCCTTAGGCCCTGTAAAGAAATAACTTCACATTCTCGCTGCCCCCTCATCCCGCCTGGCGGTGTTGCTTGAGTTCGAAATATCGGCAGGAGCCTTCAGCTAATAGAAAAGCCTTCAGCTAATAGAAAAGCCTTCAGCTAATAGAAAAGCCTTCACTCAAGCGCCTTGCCAGGCGGGCGATGGAACACCGAGAATGCAAAGTTATTTCTTTACAGGGCCTTAGTGACGTTTTAAAAAGGTAATGAGTAACACCACCACTACCAGGCATATAGCCAATAAAACAAAGGCGAAATACCGATTGAAAACAATTACATCGAAAGGGTGCCAAAAGCCCGGAAACTCATCAAAACTACGCGCAGTTTTCAGTGCCAGTGCACGATCGAACCAGAGCCAGTTATGCAGGTAATACGGCGTGTCCCGGTTGACCAACGCATTACTCCACAGTGGATGAACTTTCTGTTCATCCAGTGCTTGCGCAATAGGGCTTTTATTGATCCGGGCCAATGACGACACTGTGGCATATAACGGCAGTGCTTCAAATTGGGATTGTGGCTCACCCTGGAGTGTATACCGGTCGAAAAACCTGTTGCGTTTTTGCCATTCGTCTTCAAAAAAGCGCAACATGCGTTTCCGCAGTTTCGATTTGCCGCGACCGAACCATTGCTCATCGGTTGCCACCCGCCAGAAGATGGGAAAGACGTCGTAGGAAAATATTGGGGCGCGCTTAAGTTTCGGTTTGTTTGGCAGGTAGCTGCCGTTGTTTTTGTCGAGGTATATTTTTTCCGGTGGCAGCGCCAGCTTTTTATCGAAATACAGCCATTCCAGAATGTCGTAGGAGGTCGTAATCAGTTTTTCCCAGGGGTGGCGGGAATCGACGCGGGAAAACAGTTCATAGGCGTAGGGCGCCAGGTAGCCAACATGGATGGTGGGATAGGCTTCGTCCGGTGCCCAGTTGCCGCCGGTAATGTAGTAGCGACCATTGATCTCGAGAACTTCGTTTTCCCAGATGCTGTCGATGATCTGCAGTGCCTGCGTCTTGTAATGGGGAAGATCAAACCTTTCCGCAGCCAATAACAGCGCGAGGGCAATGTCCGTATCTGCATCGGTAGCGGCGTTTTTATCGAGAACCCTGTCTTTCCATTTCCAGGAGAACAGCTTGTCCGGCCTGGAAAGTTGTTGTTGTGTCCAACGTAGTACGCTGTCAAAGGTTTCCCTGTCGTTACTCCAGACGGCGCGAAGCAATGCGTAACTCTGGCCTTCAGAGGTCGTAATGTGGTTCTCGTCCAGCGAAATAACCCGGCCATCGGAAATATAGGTATCGCTGTATAGATTCCACAACGCGTCGAGGTCATTGGGCTTTTGATCGGTGAGTTTGGCGTAGGTGCCGGTGGCGAGCGTCAGCAGCAATGACAGGAGGATGATTGCTTTGAGTGTAGAAAACATTTAACCCGACAATTGGTTATAGTAATTGAAACAGGTAGGTTCGGCAGCGAAAAAAATAAAATGGTTATAATCTGCCATAACGTCTCAATAACCCGGGGTAGGCACAGTGTCAGGCGGATGGCCGCCGGATAGAAGGCACAATACCCAGAGTTATTGAGACGTTACCCATCTGCCTGGGTAACTTTAGGAAAAGTGTAAACAAATTACAAGTCATTAATGGCCGACATCCCCAGGACCACGTTCTCAGTACTCTAAGGGGCGCGCCGCACGCGCTAAAGTTGTTTTTCCAGAATATGGAACAAGTGTTCAATGTCCTGCATTGAATTGTAAAGGTGAGGTGAAATACGCAGGGATTTTCCTCTCAGGCTGACAAATATTTTTTCATTCTGCAGCTGCTCATTTAAATTTGTGGCTATTTCCGCGGGAATTTGAATGCCGGTCATGTGTGCAGCCCTGGCGTGTTCCGGAATATAACCAAGCCCAAGGGATTCGGCGCGACGGGCAATTGCATTTGTCAGCGTGCGAAGGGTATTGGCGATATTGGTTACACCCCACTCATGTAATTGTGTCAGTGCTGCAATGGCCATGGGGACTAAGGCAAAATTGCTACGCTCCCCTACATCAAAACGCCTTGCTCCCGGTTGATAGTCATCGCGATAATTGACAAGTTCAGCAAAATTTTCACTGTTTTTTCTATTGGTCCAATTCTGTTCCAGTGGTTGGCCCTGCTGATATTTGGGATCGATATACATAAATCCCAGGCTGTATGGACCCAGTAACCATTTATAGCTGGCCGTAACCAGAAAGTCCGGGCGTATTGTTTTGATAGAAAACGGCATCGCTCCCAGGGACTGGCTGGCATCCACGACCAATGCGGCACCCTGGTTATCACAGAATTGCCTTACCCGGGGGAGATCAATCACACTGCCATCGGTCCAGTGACAGTGTGGTACTGCAACAATTACCGTTTGCTCATCGATAGCGGCTTCCAGCGCCGCCGTCCAATCGTAATCGAGTGGGCGTTTTACAGTGCGCAGGCTGAGCAAACCCGGCTGGGTATCGACCAGTGATCGCCAGGGATAAACATTAGAGGGGAATTGATCCTCAAGTACCAGAATGTTGGCACCAGGTTTAAACTCACGTTGGCGAGCTATATTGAGGCGCGCGGTTTCTATGCCATAACTGACTGAAGGAATCATCGCAACGTCATCGGCGGTGGCGTCAATCAGGGAGGCGAATAATGTTCTCGCTTTTTCTGGTGTAGAAAAAAATGTCTCAAGGCCGATTGACCAAGGATGTTCTTTCAGGCGGACACTCTCCTGACCGGCTTTACTGACTACTTTTAGTTGTGGCGACATATAGGCACAATTCAGGTAGCAGATATTCTCGTCAAAGGAAAAAGCGTTTTTTTGTAAGGGGATCATTTTAAGGTTTCCTTCTTAATTCGCGCACACACTGTTGGTATTTAGTACCAGAATAGGTATCGAGAAGTGGTATAAGGTAAGTGTATCGATTCAATTTGTGATTTTGATGCCAATTGATACGGGTTTTCGTGCACGAGCCTTATCATAATCAAGCTTTGCTTAAGGTCAATGATATTTTTGTCACCGATACATTCTGGTTAGAATAGGGCTTTTTATTGCAAGCAGTGGATACCGGAACCCAGCCGGCCGCCGCGACTTTTTATTTATCCTTATCCTTTTCGCTTAGTTCGTCTAGCGCTTTCTTGGTGTCGCGACCTATGGCCTTGACGGTGTCTCGAGTGCCGTGGCCTATTGCCTTGGTTGTATCCCTGGCCGCGTGTCCTATTGCCCGGCTTGTATCCCTGGCCGCGTGGCCTAAGGTCTTCCCGCTGTTTTTAAATTCTGCGCAGGAGGTTATCAGACCAACACAAATTACGCACAGCGCTGTAGACTTAATATTGGATTTCATTTCGAGTTCTCTCTTCTTTTTATATCTGTATATCTGTCAGGGCAAGGTATAAGTTTAGCATATATAAATAAATCGACTGGCTGGCTTTATGGTAGGCGTCGATGTTGTGCTTTTTCACAAGCGTTTCAACCTGTTCTACATTATTTGGGTATATTTTCCGGCATCAATACTTCATCCTCCCGATCCCTGGACAATTAAAGAACAAGGGCGGAACAAGCACTATTTGTTGGCGCCGGAAAGTATTACCATGGCACCTCCCCGATTCAGTGACTGATTCATGCCGAGTTTGAGACAAATGACGGGTAAGGGGAAGTGACAGATGTATCAATCTTGCGAGAGTGACTTTTGAATTATTTGCGTTTTATCCATACCCATCGCCGGTTTCTGGGGTTCGGCGTGTTCGCGGCATGGACCTCAAGCTTTGGGCAGACTTATTTTGTCTCGTTTTTCACCCAGGATTTTCAGGCGGAGTTCCAGCTTTCCCATACCGAGTTTGGGGCCTTGTACGCCGCCGCCACTGCCCTGGCCGGATTTTTGTTGATTCGCGCCGGCCGCCTGATCGACCAGGTGCCCCTTTCGCTCTATGTCACCGCCGTGGCGGTGGGTCTGGCGCTGTCGTGTGTGGCGGCGGCTGCCGCCTGGCATGTGCTGGTACTGTTTGCGGCCCTGTTCGGTTTGCGCCTCTGTGGCCAGGGATTGATGAGCCATATATCGATTACCAGTATGGCGCGCCATTTTGACCGTACCCGCGGCCGCGCCGTGGCTATCGCCGGGCTCGGTTTTCCACTGGGGGAAGCCCTGCTGCCGATAGTGATGGTGATGGCGGTGGCGTATCTGGAATGGCGCGACAGGTGGTGGGCGGTGGCGCTGTTTCTTATGATTGTCGCCTTGCCGCTGCTGCTGTGGCTGGCTCGCGCCGAGCCGCCAACGCGGCGTCAGGGCGAGGGCGTCGCCAGGGGAGAAGCGCCGCCGGCCAAGGCGGCAAGTGTGAATGAATTGATGCGTGACAGTCGCTTTTACCGCACGCTGCCGGTACTACTGGTGTTGCCCTTCGTCATAACGGCGGTGATATTGCACCAAAGCCATATAGCAACCCTCCGGGGATGGAATGTGAGTGTGCTGGCGTCCGGATAGCTGGCGTTTTCCGGCCTGCGCCTGCTGAGTTCGCTGTTGTCCGGGCAGCTTGTTGATCGTTTCAGCGCCCAGCTCTTGCTGCCTTTCAGCTTACTGCCGCTGTGCATTGGCTTTATCGCCATGGTGATGTGGACGCACCCGGCTGCCTGGATCGTGTTTTTGGGGCTGGCGGGCGTCAGTGGCGGCGCCAATGGCGCCATAGGCGGCGCTGTCTGGGCCGAAATTTACGGCGTCGAGAGACTCGGCGCCATACGCGCCCTCCATCAGGCCTGCGTGGTATTTGCCACGGCCCTGGCTCCGATGATCATGGGCTGGCTGATGGATGCGGAAGTCAGTGTGGGGGAAGTCATGGTTGGTTTTGCTCTGCTGCTGGTAGCGGCGAGCGTGGCGGCGCCACGCCGCCGTCCAGACAACCGAACAAATACCGCTGCCCGCGAAATTTAGCCACAATTGCGTGTCCGCTTGTAAAAACTCCACCGGGCGGACACCCGCAGCGGACACTTGGGTGTCCGCGAGTTTGTACAATTCCGCTATACCTTGCAAAAAAATCCTTATTATTCAATACTCTAACGATATTAATCGCCGCTGGTACGGTTCTTGATTCCCTCTTCGATCAAAGTCATAAACGTCATCGACAGTGCGGGGAAAAGTGATGATCAAAGATACATCAGGGCAGGATGATTTTGTTCAACGGCAAAAACGGCCGTGGTGGAAATACACCCTCTACGCGGTTGCCTTGATTTCAGCGCTGGCCTGGGCCAGTCAGAGTATCCACAGTCTGCAGCAATCCGGCTATACGATCAGCCGCGAGCGTTTGCAGCTGGCGCAGGTCTCGATAGCGGATCTGGAGCGAGATCTGGTGGTGCAGGGGAGGGTGGTGGCGGCCAATAGCCCCACACTCTATGCGCCGGCGCAGGGTATTGTCACCTACAAGGTAAAAGCCGGGGATAAGGTTGAACGCGAACAGCTGCTGGCGCAGATAGAAAGCCACGAGATGAGCAGCGAGCTACAGCAGGCGCAGTCGGCGTTGTCGCGTTTAAACGTCGAACTTTCGCGCCAGGAAATACAATCCCGGCGTGAAAAAATGCAAAACCAACAGAATATCGAATTGGAGCAGGTCAATCTTACCGCCGCGCAGCGGGAAATGCGCCGGGCGCAAAAATCCATAGGCCAAAAGGTCATCAGTCAGCTCGATTTCGAAAAGTTTCAGGACGATCTCGCCCGGGCAGAGCTGACCCTGTCCCAGGCGCGGCAAAACGCGCAGTTGCAAGCCGATGCGTTGGCGTTTGAACTGCGCACGCGGCATCTGGAAGTCGAACTTCAGCAGTTGCGTGTCAATGAGTTGCAGCGCAGAGTCGACTCCCTCTCGATTCACTCACCGGTGACCGGCCTGGTGGGCAGTCTCGCCAACAGTCAGAAAGCCGCTGTCGATGCGCACCAGGCATTGCTGACAGTTGTCGACCTGACGAGTTTTGAAGTCGAGGCCCAGGTACCGGAATCCTATGCCGACGATATGGGGCTGGCGATGCCTGTGAATCTGCGTTTCGGCAATCAGCGGGTGGACGGGGAAATCACCGCCGTTACCCTGCCGCGGGGTGGTTTTATCGACAGTGAAGGCGGGCGCTCTATCTGGAAACTGGACCGGGAGGGCGATAGAGCCAGACGCACGGCCATAGAACTGGGGGCCGTCGGCATGCGGCAGGTGGAAGTGCTCTCCGGGCTGGAGGTGGGCGACACCGTCATTGTTTCCAATACCGAAAAATTTCATCGGGCGCAATCACTTTTAATCACAGATTGAGAATTCAAACTGGCAATCAATCAAGGACATATCACTATGCTGAACATGCAAAACGTTAACAAGATGTTTCGCACCGAGGAAATTGAAACGCACGCCCTGCGCGAGTTCAATCTCCACGTGAAAGAAAAAGAATTTGTTGCGGTGACAGGGCCTTCCGGCTCCGGTAAAACCACCTTTTTAAATATTGCCGGTTTGCTCGAAACCCTCAGCCAGGGGCGCTACGAACTGGACGGTGAAAATGTCGCCAGTTTGAGCGACCGCCAACGCTCGCGGCTGCGCAACGAAAAAATCGGATTTATTTTTCAAAGTTTCAATTTGATTCCGGATCTAAACCTGTCTGCGTCACCCTATGGCGCAACCGCCTGGGGGCGACATTGGTTGTTATTCAAATAGCACTGACACTGGCCGTAGTCAGCAACGCTTGGTATGTGGTAGCCCAGCGACAGGTGATTATCGATCGCGACACGGGTATGCCTGAAGATGAAATTTTCAGCTTCACTATGCAGCCGACTGAAAAAAATGCCGATATTGCCTCCATGGTGCGCAACGATCTGCAGATGCTGCGAACTATTCCCGGTGTTATCGCCGCCTCGCCGATCAACAACGCACCTCTTTCCAATTCCGCCCATCGCACGGGAATCGCCCTCAAACCCGACACCGAAGAACATGTGTCGAGCCATATCGTTACGGCCGATTAACATACGTTTGATACACTGGGAGTCGAGTTATCGTTGGGCAGAAATTTTTTCCCCGAAGAAATTACCCTGCAACAATATGGCGTCAACCCGGATCAAAAACCGGCGGTTACAGTAGTTACCCGGTATCTGGCAGACGGGTCGTTTCCGGACGGTTCCGCACTGGGTAAAACGGTTTATTTGGGAAGTGACCCTTATAAGATTATTGGTATAGCTGAAGATTGTTTTGGTCCAGCGATCCATTGGGAACACGTGGAAGCGGTGTTTTTCAGTCCCTTATTGAATCTGTATGCCAAGGCAATATATATTGTGCGCACGCGGGTTCGGGATCGTGCTCGCGTTATGCGGGAGGTGAAACAAAAATTGGTCGAACTCAATCCGGACCGGGTTTTGGATGACTTTACCACCCTCAATGAACACAAAACCAAATCCTATCTGCGCGATGCGGCCATGGTAAAAATTCTGACCACCGTCAGCGTTATTCTGGTGGTTATTACCCTACTGGGCATCATCGGTTTAACGGTATTCTGGGTCAACCGGCGCCACCAAACAGCGTATCGGGCGTTTTGAAGCCGCTGACGGCGG
>JARROD010000064.1:0-13389 GCA_037384225.1 Exilibacterium sp. | reverse complement strand
GGAGAGCATTGGGTTGCCAAACTCTGTGAAGCAGGAACCGGAAAGCTCAGCGATGGGTTCGAACCTGCGGTCATTTGACTAGCGGGAATCCTCTCCCTTTAGGGAGAGGAGGATGTCAACTGTCGCGATATCATCACCGGACAGGTAATGGGTGTGGATTACCGCTACCTGGATCCACGGCTTAACGGCGATCTCAAAACCAAATCCCAGGGATCGTTTCCTTGTACGATGGACACCGGATCTGCGCGCGATCACAGAGGAAATCTTAAAAACTCACCCACCCAGAATCGGAAACCGGCCACTCTTCTTTGCTCGCCGCTACCGCCCGTACATCGATGCCGATGGCAATACCAACGGTTTTGACTCGATATGGGGTCGATACATGCGCAAAGCCGTCGCGCAGGGCTTGTGTGAACGATTCAGGGAACATGACCTGCGGGCAAAGGCGGTTGAAAGAGAGACGTTGGAAGCCGCCAGCCGCTATTTGCGACATACCTCTCCGGCCGTGACGACCAAGCACTACCGCAACCGGCCGGAGGAAATTTGAGGGCGACACAGGGGCTCTGGTTTATTTCGATTGACCCGGGTTTGCCGCAAAGCCTGTGGCGTGCAGCAGTGGATCTATTAGAATTTTTCAGTTTTATTAGAAATAAAAAAAGGCTACATCGCTGCAGCCCTTGAAATTGGCGCGCTCAGGAGGATTCGAACCTCCGACCGCCTGGTTCGTAGCCAGGTACTCTATCCAGCTGAGCTATGAGCGCGTATCGGCTCGACACTGATACATAGACCTTCCATTGCCCGACTTTCAATCGCTTCCGTGAAAGTACACTGTGTCGAGGCCGCGTATACTAGTGATTTGACATATCCGAGTCAAGCACTGAAATAAAACATTTCGAAAAAAATAGGCACACTTTCAGTAACTTACACCCTTTCACAACCTGATTGATCAAAAATAATGCAACAACCCCACTCACATCAAACACTTTGGATATATTTACACCGTTTATCTGATTTCAGCCTTGACTCGGTCAAGGCACCTCTTTACAGTAAATAATAATCATTACTATTTGATTCAGAGGGATTTATCCCTCTTTTATGTCCACACCACCAGACCCAGCTTACAAAAACATCTAAAGTCGCTCAGAAAAACTGGAATACGTTTATGTTTCAAGGTGTCGAAGCCTATCGGCATCAACACTTTCCCAAGGCTTTCCAGTGTTTCGGGGCGGCCAGGGAAATTGCCGATTGGCTGGTTGAACAGGAAAATCCCCTTACCACCAGTCGCTGCACGGCCGTCGATATGTGGGCTTTGGCGGGGCACAATCTGTTTGCAACACTGTGCGCAATGGGCGCGGTGGAAGCGGCGGAAAAGGCTGTCAGAAGTCTGCATCAAAAAATGCTGGGGCTGTGCCTTCAACAGTGGCGACAACGCCAGGTGCGTGTAGCCGCGTTGGCCAACCTCGATGTATCGCTTTTTAGCCTCGCCTCTTACCTGGGTCAACGGGGCAAAGTGGCAAAAATACACCGACTGATTGCGCAAACAGATCGAGCGGCCGAAACCTCGGCAAAGCAGCTATTTCATTAAAAGAAATTAGCGACAGGGGATTCCGTTTTACATCTCATTGATTACGGTCTACATCCAGCAGTAGCTTCTCAATAACCCGGGGTATTTGTGCCTTCGATCCGGCGGCCATCCGGAGGTAGTTGGCCTGACACTGTGCCTGCCCCGGGTTATTGAGAAGTTACGAGGTTACTACACACAGAAAAAATTCTTTGATTTTATAAAAATAAATCAGTAATTACTTTCAAAGATTTGCTCTTTATGTTCTAAATTACTTAACCAACTTCAGTGCAAATTCAACCAACTAAAACTATACGCCGACTATTATAAATCTGTCTAACATTTCACAAAACTTACTGGACAAAGTTTAAATTTGAGAATTAAACTACATTGAGCTGTTGTGATTATCACCTTGATTTCCCTGTATTGGCAATAAAAGGCTTCCCCTTTTGGTAAGCCTTTTTTATTTTTCCAGCTGTGTGCAATTAATCATTGCAGCAAGCTTTCGTAAATTTTTTGTCGCGTGATTTTTTTGCCGCATAGAAACGTCTCAGTACAAAAATTTATGCACGCAATGATTTATCCACGTTTTTTAAAGGTATCCAGCAGGCTAAGTGTCCGCGCAAAATATCGCATGGAGTGTCTCAATAACCGTTATCGCATCATCCCCCAGTAGGCTGTAATAAATCGTCTGCGCTTCTCTTCTGGTCTGAACCAGATTCGCGGCACGCAGTGAAGCCAGGTGCTGGGATAACGCGGATTGACTGAGGGGTACGCGCTCGTTGAGTTCACCAACGGATAATTCACCGTCCATCAGCGTACACAATATCAGCAGTCGGTTTTCGTTGCTGAGCTTTTTTAAAAGATTGGCGGCGTTTTTAGCCTGCTGCTGCATCGCGTTCCTATCCACGCTGGCTAACACTGGCTGGATTGCTTTAGACATGCGCCGGTTCCAATTTAAAAATTTCCACCGGCACACCATTTAGCGCCGAGTTACCGGAAACAGCGTCATACAGCTTATGGTCGGTCAAGTCATTGCAACTGACGCCTCCCTGCTCACTGGCAATGTTCAGCCGCACCCCTTGACGCTGATGCCCCCAGCCGTGCGGCAGGCTTACCACGCCCGGCATCATCTCCTCACTGGCGACGACTTCCACGGAAACACGTCCAATCCGCGAGCGAATATGGACTTTTTCACCGTCGCTGATCTGCCGGGCCCGCATGTCCCGCGGGTGCATCAATAGCTGCCAGCGCGGTTTGCCTTTGATCAACCGCCGAGCATTGTGCATCCAGGAGTTGTTGCTGCGCACATGACGGCGACCAATCAACAGTAACTGTTGGTCTCGGGTCCGCTCGGGCAATGACGATATAAATTCAAGCGCCCGCGAAATATCCCGGAGAATGATTTCAGGTGCCAGTTGAATCATACCGTCATCGGTGCAAATTCGCTCTGACAGCGAGGGTTGTAAAGGTCCGAGATCCAGGCCGTGCGGATACTCCCGCAGTTTGTCCAAAGTCAACGCCAGGGGGTGACCGGCGGCCTCGCTGTAAAACCCCTTGCGGATGCCGTGATCGACTATTTGGTGAGGCTCGGGCGCGGGCTTAAAATCCGTTTCTCCAACCGCCGCGTAGTGGGCGGCAATACCGTTCAAAACCTGCCAATCGTGAAGGCTCTCCGGAGCGGATTCAAACACCGGCGCATTGTAGCGCGCGACGTTGCGAACAGCCAGGCGATTGAAAGCAATATCATAGTGGTCGTGCTCCAACGGGCTGGTAGGTGGCAATATGATATCGGCATGGCGAGTGGTTTCGTTGATGTACACGTCAATACTGACCATAAAGTCCAGCTGTTCCAACCCCAGATCCAATTGTCTGCCGTTAGGCGCCGACAGCACCGGATTGCCGGCCATGGTCAGCAATGCCCTGACCTGCCCCTCCCCCGGTGTCAGTATTTCTTCGGCCAATACCGTGCTCGGCAGCTCGCCGCTGAACTCCGGCAGGCCGCTGACTCGGCTCGCCCAACGCCCAAAATGCCCGCGCCCCGATGGGCCCGGCACCACCATGCCAAAAGCCGGGTGCGTGACCAGCGTCCCCCCGGTGCGATCGAGGTTAGCGGTTAAAATATTCAGTATCTGAATCGCCCACTGGCACAGAGTGCCGAATGCCTGAGTCGACACCCCCATGCGCCCATAACAGACGCCACCCTGTGCACTGGCCAGTGCACGGGCCAGCATTCTGGCGATACCGGCATCGACACCCGTCGCGGCAGCCGTATTTTCCGGCGTAAAGGCCTTTACTGCCTCTTGTACGGCAGCCAATCCCACAAGCTTGTCAGTCAGGTGGCCAGTGTCAACCCGGTTTTCCTCGAACAGTGCGTTGATCATCGCCAACAATAACAGGGCGTCGGTTCCGGGCCGGATGAAATAATGTCGATCCGCTATTGCCGCCGTCTCCGTGCGACGGGGGTCGATGACGACCAGTTCGCCGCCGCGCTGCTGTATCGCGCGCAGACGTTTGGCTACATCGGGGACGGTCATAATGCTGCCATTGGAGGCCAGGGGGTTGGCGCCGATAATCAGCATAAAGCGGGTGGCATCAATATCCGGCACCGGAATCATATCCTTGTGACCGTACATTAAATAAGAAGTCAAATGCACCGGCAATTGGTCCAGGGAGGTGGCGCTGTAGAGGTTTCGGGTTTTAAACAGCCGCAACAATGGCGCCAGATGCGTCATACTTCCGAAATTGTGCACATTGGGGTTACCGGCGAAAAACGCCACCGCGTCACGCCCATATTGCCACTGGATTTGATTGAGCTGCTCGCCGATGCGTTTGAACGCCACCTCCCAGCTTATCGGCTCCCATTGGCTGCTGCCGTTGCGGCCGACACGCTGCAGCGGCTGTCGCAGCCGGTCCGGATCGTTGTGTATATCCTGTATAGCGATAGCTTTGGGGCAAATATGGCCACGGCTGAAGGGATCCATTTTATCCCCTTTGATTGAAACGATTTGATCGCCCCGGGTTTTTATCTCTACGCCACAGATCGCTTCACACAGGTGGCAGGCCCTGTAATGGGTGCTCATCTCACTCATCGGCATTACCTTTGCTCTTTATCGGCTCTTTATTTTACTCTTTTTTACTTTACTTTTTTACTTTACTCTTCTCCGCAGACTTTATCGCTCTGACCGCTTTTGGTTATCGACTTGTTCCCCCGGACTGGCTGTGACTTTGGCTTTGACTTTAACCTCACATCGGGTTTTATGCATCATTTTTTTCGTTAATCATGGGGTATAACTCTGAGCCATAGTCCCCAAAATTACGTCACTCCAAGCCTGCCCCTCTCTACTGAAATGCATAAATATGTTACAGTCAGCGCTGGAATCCAATGCTAAAAATGAAGGAGTTGTACTTAAGTGGCTAACTTTCGACGACACGTGGAAATCGCAACACTCGCAAGCGGCATGTTGTCGACAGTCTGCCTCGGAGCCGGAATCGCCTCCTCCTCTGAGGCTATCGCACTTTGGATTACCGGTACTCTGGGCGGTATTTTACCGGATATCGATTCAGACAATTCTTCTGCGCTTGACATTGTGTTCAGCATCGTCTCACTGTTTTCCATCGTGGTGATTTTTTCCTGTTTTCACGATCGCTATTCAACACTGGTCCTGTGGGGGGGCTGTGTGCTGGCCTACGCTGTTATCAATTTTGCGGTGCGACCGCTGTTCGAAGCCGCCACCGTTCACAGGGGTATCTTTCATTCCATTCTGGCAGGATTGTTTTTTGCTTTTGCCGCTGTCAATCTGGCCTTTCATCTGGGCGGGCTGAACGCGAATTTTTCCTGGCTACTGGGATCGTTTTTGCTGCTCGGTTTTCTGGTTCATCTTATCCTCGATGAACTTTACAGCGTCGATTTAAGTAATGCCCGAATCAAGCGCTCATTTGGTACGGCATTGAAAATCTTTGATTACACAAACTTGAAAATTTCTGTGCTGATGGCGGCAGCAGTGCTGTCAACTTATTATATTGCCCCCAAATCCGCCACCTTCTACAGCACTATTACAGACGTAAAGACATTCCAGCAGATTAAAAAAAGTTTTTTACCTGAAAAATCTAATCTGGATATAAAAACCTAACACCATCAGGCCTCGCTCATCGCTTCGTCCGATATTAGGTCAGAGGAGATGCAGCCCTCCAGAGACCGTTTCTTTCGGATGGCTATAAAATAAACGATAGTGCTTTAGGAACGGGCACGGAATAACTTCCCCTTTTTGTTTTATAGAGAGTCGGTTTTGAGGCGCCCGCTTGGCTAGGTGCAAAAACTTTAGGCTTGGTGGGCCTACGTCGAGTTTTTGCAACACTGCACCCTTGAACTAAAAACCGTCGAAAATATTGCCATCTGCGCAGTAGGGTGTACGGGTAGAAATAGTACGAATAGACAAATACCGTCGCCAACGTCCTTACAAGGGGTTAACCTCAAACGCTCTGTATATAGGCATTTTGCCAATGACAATGACATTTATCTGCCAAGCAGCTAAACTGGTACCCAATAACTTCTATAAACAATGCGGGTAAGACAACAAATCTAGTGTAATGTCTCCAGGGGGTATTTATTCAATGGTTTTTTCCAACCGCTTTCTCAGTATAGCTACCGGTCTAATCACTATTGTTGCAATCGCAGCCGCACCAACACAGGTAAAGAGCACAGAACAAACAACACATTGGCGTTACGCTGGTGCCAATGGCCCCGATCACTGGGGAGAATTAACACAGCAATTCGCCCTCTGCGGTAGTGGGAAACGCCAATCCCCCATCGATATTCGCGCCGCAAAACCCGCCGATTTATACCCTCTGCGGTTCGATTACCGGCCTATTAGGCCGCAGATTTTAAACAACGGTCACACCTTGCAAGCCAATTACAACACATCGTCCATTGAGCAGTTAAAAATCGGCGCAACCACCCACTCGTTGCCAGGCATATCTGTCTACGACAGTAGAATGAGACTGGGCGATGTGCCCTATCAATTGCTTCAGTTTCATTTTCACACCCCCAGCGAGCACGCCCTTAACGGTCAACGCTATCCGATGGAAGTTCATCTGGTTCACAAAAACTCAGATGGCAACCTGGCGGTGATAGGTATTTTTTTGAAAAAAGGTAAGCCAAACGCCACTGTGCAAACGGTGCTCGACAACGCCTCCACCAAACTCAATAAGGTGAACACAGTAAAAAACACTCTGCTCAATGTCGCGGCCCTGCTGCCTAAAAACCGCAGGTTTTACCATTACAATGGCTCATTGACCACACCGCCGTGCAGTGAAAACGTCAACTGGTTTGTCATGCGTGAGCCGATCGAGGCTTCCAGTGCCCAGATTAGTCGCTTTACTGAGATTATCGGCAATAACGCCAGACCGTTGCAGGCGGTGCACTGGCGTGAAGTCTATATTTCTAAATAATGTTTTGCACGAAATAACCCAATAAGTCCTGAGGGGGGATCAGTATGTTTGCCGTGCTTAGAAATCTTTCATTAAAAGCCAAATTGTTCGGCATCGCCGGGCTTTTATTGTTATTGCTGTTGATCACGACGCTCTATTCCATAGTCACTATGCAAGCCATCAATCGTGAACTTACGAGCGTCACAAACCACGATATTCCCCTCAGCCGTCTGATTTCTCAAATCACCCGCCACCACCTGGAACAAAACGTCGAATTTGAACGTTCCCTGCACCTCGGCGAGTTGCTGACACAGGAAAAAACAGCCCGCACCGGGTTTCGCAACGCCGTGCAACAATTTGACGAAATGGCGGAAAAGGTAAACGGGGAAGTTCAGAAAGCGCGGGCATTTATCTCCCAGCCGATCGACAAGGCTTCGAGCGCTGATGCCGGTGAACTAAATAAGGTAGATAGCGCTTTAACAAACATCCTCAAACAACACAATCGCTTCGTTAAGCTGGGGCGTAAAGCGTTCGTTCTGATAACCCAGCGCGAAACACACGCCGCGGAAAAGCTGGCGCAGGAGATAGAAACTCAACAGGCGGTTTTTAACACTACCCTGGAACAGCTGACAGAGGATATTGCACAATTTACCCTGACCAGTGCGGACAAAGCACAAACGCATGAACAGCAGGCCATTGTCACCCTGAGTGTAATAGCCATTGTCAGCCTTTTGTTTGGTGCTCTCGCCACCTGGATGGTGGTCAATTTTATTGTCAACGCGATTCGCGATGCGACCGTGATCGCCTCCGGTGATCTTACCCAAGCGATTGAAGTCAACAGCCATGACGAAATAGGCGCACTTCTGCAGGCGATCAACGGAATGCGGGAGCAATTATTAAGCCT
This sequence comes from Exilibacterium sp., assembly GCA_037384225.1. Classification (GTDB taxonomy): domain Bacteria; phylum Pseudomonadota; class Gammaproteobacteria; order Pseudomonadales; family Cellvibrionaceae; genus JARROD01. The sequence goes on along the minus strand of JARROD010000064.1, from coordinate 5,494 downwards.
GCTGTCGAAAATTTCCTCCATCACCGAGCAACTATCCAGTTCATCTGAAGAGATGTCGGCGATTACCAAGCACTCCAGCGAGACCATGAACCGGCAGCGCTCCGAAATCGATCAGGTGGCATCGGCAATGAACGAAATGACCGCGACTATACGCGAAGTCGCGGCTAACATTGCGGCAACATCCGAGGCCGCCACCAAGGCCAGCGAGAAGACCCACGAGGGCCAGCAGGTGGTTGAACACGCGGTCAAAGAAATTAACCTTTTAAACGAGCAGATAGCCCAGGCTGCCCAGGTGACCTCACAGGTGGGCGAGCAAAGCAAAACCATCAATTCGGTGTTGGAGGTGATTGAATCGATTGCCGAGCAAACCAACCTGCTGGCACTGAATGCGGCTATTGAAGCGGCCAGGGCCGGGGATCACGGGCGCGGATTTTCAGTGGTGGCCGATGAAGTGCGTTCGCTGGCCCGACGCACTCAGGAATCCATCGAACATATCAATAAAATGATCGACGAACTGCAGGCAGGCTCCAAGCGCGCCGTGCAGACGATAGAGCAAAGCCAGACGCGCTCCCAGACGGCAGTGGACTACGCCTTCCAATCCGGCACAGCGCTGGGGGACATCGCCGAATTGGTGGCACCGGTCACGGAGATGAGCCTGCAGATAGCCAGCGCCGCAGAGGAGCAGAGTACGGCGTCAGAAGAGATCAATAGAAACATCGTGCGCATCACCGATATGGTCAGAGAGACGGCCACCAGTGCCGAGCAGACCTCAGTCGCCAGCCGCGACCTGGCCCAGATGGCCAGCGAGATGCAGTCGATTGTCAATCAGTTTAAAGTTTAAAATTTAAAGGTCCCCTCAATACCGCAGCGCTTGTGGCGGTATTGGGGTAACTCCCCATCCCTAAAACCCGCCATCCCTAAAACCCGCCCTCCCGGTACCGGCTCCGGATGGGCGGCGGGCAATAGCCACGTTACAAACGTTATTTCACGCAGATCCCCAAGCAAATTTGTCGCGGGAAGCTACACTTTAGTTAGCTGGGAAAGCGAGTTTAGCGCATTGCTGTGCTCGCTCGGCGAATCACGATGGCAAGCCTCATTGGACCCGTAGCGGGACGACGGCCGTCATCTACACGAGGGCACCTTTTTCAAAGATTATAAAGCCTCCGCTTCTTTATGTATGAAAACACTTTTAGCCGGTAAGTATTCCATCCACCCTATGGGACGACACCTTATTCTGGCGTTAACCTTAGGCATGGCAGTGGGCACCATCCATCTGTTCCATGAACTTCAACACCAATACCAGCAAGCAGATGACCTCGCTGGGCAGGTGGCCTCCATCATTAATAATACCGCCACAACCGCGGTACAAGCGCAGAGTAAATCCTCTGTACACAGCATTTTAGCCCACTTATTGGAAATTCCCTATATCACCACGGTATCGCTCAGCACCGGGGACGAAACCCTGTTGCTGGAAAGAGGCATAGAACAGATACCGGCTAAGCTTTTCTGGCCTCTGAATCTGTGGTATTCACCGCAAAAACACTACGAATTTCCCTTGACCTCCGCCCCCACCACACAAGGCGATAGCTACCTACGGCTGGTTATTGACAGCGCCGAGGTATTAAAACCGGTACTCAATGATGCTACGGCCATTTTTTTAAAAAGCGCGGTGCTGTTTTCGGCTGTGTTCCTCGTCCTGATTTACGGACTGCAACGCCTGCTTATGCGCCCGCTCAACAAACTGAGTCAGCAACTCGCGGCGGTCGATCCGCAGCACCCAAAACAATCCTATATCAACCTCCCCCAGAATAGTCGCACCGATGAAATACAACATCTGGTAACAACCATCAATTCCATTTTGCACGGCTTCGATGAAAGTTTAAAAGCTCAGCGGGAAGCAGAAAAAACCTTGCAGGAATCGGAGAACAATTATCGGGGAATATTCAACGATGCCAGCATAGGAATCTTTCAGACTACCCCGGACGGAAAAATTATCCGTGTCAACAACGCGTTTGCCGAAATTCTGGGCTACAATACCAGGAAACAGATGAATTGGGATGAAAAAACAATATTTGATTTCTTTGAAAACGATCACGCCATAAACCTGTTTTTAAAAATGCTGGCGTTGGACAAAAAAATCAAGGCCTTTGAAGCGACCTGGATCGATAAAAACACACACCCCATTCAGGTTAACATCAGCACTCACCTGTCCACCGACCTGAATACCGGCCAGACCATCTACGAAGGCATGGTGGAAGATGTGACCGAAAAGAAACACGCCGAGTCCCTGCGCATTGCGCGGGATGCGGCCATCTCGTCGAGCAAGGCCAAAAGTGAATTTCTGGCCAATATGAGCCATGAAATACGCACGCCTATGAACGGTATTATCGGCATGTGCACACTGTTGGGCGACACCGACCTCGACTCGGAACAGTCCGACTACGTGGATACAATTAAATTCAGTGCCGATGCGCTGCTAACCATTATCAACGACATACTCGACTACTCGAAAGTCGAAGCCGGCAAGCTTGACCTTGAAATCATCGATTTCGACCTGATTCGACTGGTGGAGGGAGTGGCGGAACTGCAATCGGAAAAAGCCATAGAAAAAAGTATAGATCTGATCTATTTGTTCGGCAAACAGGTTCCTATTTATTTACGCGGCGACCCCGGCCGGCTGCGCCAGGTTTTACTGAATCTCACCAGCAACGCGATCAAGTTTACCCATCACGGCGAGGTGGTAATTGCGGTGGACTTGGAAGAGAATTTCGAGGACCGGGCAACGATTATGGTCAGTGTCAAAGACACCGGCATAGGCATTGCCAAAGACAAGCTGGGTCAGGTGTTTGAATCCTTCTCCCAGGCCGACACTTCCACCACCCGGGAATACGGTGGCACAGGTCTGGGGCTGGCCATCTCCAAACGCTTGGTGAACCTGATGCAAGGTGATATTGGCGTCGAGAGCGAACCAGACGAGTATACCCGTTTTTGGTTTCGGGTAACGTTGGAAAAACAGCCGCGCAAAGTCATCCGGCAAACCGAACTGCCCGGCAATATCAAGGGTCGAAAATTTATCGCTGTCGACGACAATAAAACCAATCTGCAGATACTGGAAGGTTATCTGCATTCCTGGGGTTGCGAATGTGTGTGTACCGATGACCCGATGCAGGCGCGGGGTATCATCCTGCGCCATCAGTTGCAGAATAAGCCTTTTGACATAGCCCTGATAGATCACATGATGCCAAAACTCGATGGTGAGGCGCTGGGCAGATCCATCAGAGCCGATTCACGCCTGAATGCGATGAAAATGATTATGCTGACTTCAAGGGGGCTGCGGGGCGATGCGGGCCGGGCCAAAGAGGCGGGATTCGAAGCCTACCTGACCAAGCCCGTCAAACGCGCAAACCTGTTTGAATGTCTGTTGCAGGTCACAGGCTCTGCCGCCAAAGCTTCACCGCAGTTGATCACCAAGCACACCCTGGAGGAAATCAAAAAGCGCGACGCGCGTATTCTGCTGGTTGAAGACAACAAAGTGAATCAAAAGATCGCGTTAAAAATCCTGCAGAAATTCGGTTATCGAACCGAGTTGGCCGAAAATGGGCAAATTGCGCTCGACCGACTCAAAGACGAGGATTTCGATTTGGTTTTAATGGATGTACAGATGCCGATCATGGACGGATTGGAAACGACCAAACGTATCAGGACTCCGGGGTCGGCCATTAAAAACCGGACGATTCCCATTATCGCCATGACCGCTCTGGCCATGGAGGGAGATATGGACAGGTGTATAAACGCCGGTATGGACGCTTATGTCACCAAGCCCTTCAAACCCAAAGAGCTAATGTCGACAATATCCAAACAGCTGTTCAACCAATGAGGATCACCCTTGTAGCTTGTGTCTGGGACGCTACAAGGATGGCATCATCGATCCCTTTCCGGCTACGAGGCCTCTTGCTTCGCTGGGTCCTGGTTTTCCTTGCTCTGCTTTAGTTTCTCCCGTATCTCTCTGTTCTTTTTCTCATTTTCCTCCATCGCTTTGCGCAAACTCAGGGGCCGCATATCAGTCCATACTTCTTTAATATGCGCCAGGCATTCCGCTTTTTGTCCGTGTACGCCGACATCCCTCCACCCCAGGGGAATTTCCTTGTCGTACAACCATATGGAATATTGCTCTTCGTGGTTGACCACTACACGATATTTTCGGGTATCTTCTTCGTCGTCACTGTACATTCCACTATCTCCTGCCATCAGGATTAATTCAGTATCATCTATAGTCTATATCAGGCCGCTGTTTCGGATTCATCCTCGAGGGGCTGCAGATAGCCTTCACCTTCCAGATTCTCCAGATTTATATCGGCGATACAACGCACTTTTTCATAATTGAGTGTCAGTTCACCTTCTATATGCACACTGCCGGTGGCGGCCTCAAAATCGGCATTGGTAATATCGGAACGTTCCGGGTCCATTCTCACCCCCAGGTCGGTACCACCCTTGGTTTCCGTGAACTTGACAAACACGTAGCCCCGATCTATTTGATCTTTGAAATCCTGCACGCCTTTGCTGTTGCTGCCGTTGATGACACGTTGCGGAGCAGTGAGAAATTCTACTAGTTCGTTCATCGTCTTTTTATCTCCTGATTTACAAACGACTTTTTAATAAGTTCTTTTGAAAAGAGTTTTTGCGTATCGACTTTTACAGCTTCCTACCGCTTTAACTGGAAGCGGATTCCTGGCTTTTTTCCGCCTCTTTATCCATTTCTTCAAATCTTTTTTTCGCGGCTTCATATTCCGCCGACTCGGGCATTTCTTCCACTGGAACCAAATACCCTTCGCCTTTGAGGTCTTCCAGATTGACGTCCGCCACCAGTCGACACTTCACATAATTCAACCCAACCTCCCCTTCCAGGTGCACATTGCCCGAGCCGTTTTCAAAGTCGGCATTTTCCCAGTCTGAGGTTTGCGGGTCCGGGTGAATCGCCAGATCTATGCTGCCGTAGGGTTCTGTGAATTTGATAAAAACATAGTCTTTATCAATCTGTTCCTTAAATGCTTCCAGTCCTCTGAAATTGCCACCGCCGACAATAGGTTGCTTTTTGCTAAGCTGCTCTACAAGTTCATTCATAAGAAAAATTCTCCGCCAGTCATCCAAATACAGTAATACGACCCCCCCGTTATAATGGGGGCATTTTAATGGTTTGCGCACAATATATCGCAACTATTTGAAGCCTTTGCAGCCTGTGTTTGCATTATCCATTTGTTATGCTCTTCCCATTTGTAAGACGGTATGAAAAAACTACGTGACAACTAAGGCCCTGTAAAGAAATAACTTTACATTCTCGGTGTTCCATCGCCCGCCTGGCAAGGCGCTTGAGCGAAGGATTTTCTATTAGCTGAAGGCTTTTCTATTAGCTGAAGCCTTTTCTATTAGCTGAAGGCTCCTGCCGATATTTCGAGCTCAAGCAACACGGCCAGGCGGGATGATGGGGCAGCGAGAA
>JARROD010000063.1:0-18069 GCA_037384225.1 Exilibacterium sp. | reverse complement strand
GAAAGCAGCGAAGTCCGTTAGACAAATGAGTCAAAAATGGCCCTTTCTATTTGCTCACTGGAGGGCAGGGCTTGCTCGATGAGGTTAAATGGTGGGAGCCGGATAAATCGAGAGGTTTAATTCCGGTTCTGCGAGCGGCTGAGGGAGAGGTTCCCTTGGTCGACTCACCTGGGCAGGCGGGGTCTCGTGCCCCTCTGAACCGATATCACAAAATTCATTAATACCCTATCGGCAGGGCGGCTATCTGCCGGCCTGCCTCCCGGCGAGGGTGGTGTCCTTGCTTCAAAACTATTTGATTCATATCAATAACTTGTCAAAACGAACTGTCAGAATAGAAAGGAGGGCGCTTTGCCAATATAGTATATCAGATAGGTATTTTTATGTGTATTTCAAAAAATTTATCGGCCATTGCGTTATTATATTTTGTTGCTCTATATCCGTTATGCGTGCAGGGAAAGGAAGTCCGGAGGGGGGACGTGCCTGTACGGGGCCCCATTATGTTTGAAGCCTTTGATAAAAATGGTGATGGTTTTATCAGTGAGGAGGAATTTAATACTACTCGACAGGAGCGTATGAAACAAAAAATATCTGATGTAAGGGGGATGCGCCGGGTTGCTGGAATGCCGTTTTTTTCTGAGTTCGATTCGAATGGCGATGGCAAACTTTCGCCTGAAGAATTGGCTGAAGGACAGAAAAAACAATGGGAAAAACGTCGTGCCATGAGATCAGGTGGGGGCAACTCAATGGGGAAGAAAATGAAACCTGGGTTAAGTATGCGTCCCACTTTTGACGATTATGATTTGAATAAAGATGGGGAAGTAAACGAAGCAGAATTCAACGAAGCGCGCAGCAAAAGAGTGAGTGAAAGAGCACAGATGGGTTACAAAATGAAAAATCTACCCAATGCTCCGTTGTTTACCGATATCGATACGGACAATAACGGGATGATCAGTGCCGAAGAGTTCAGTGCGCATCAAATGCAACGCTGCCGGCAGAATCCAGGGTGTAAGAAAGTTCGGTGAGGCGGTTTTAATAGAAGAGGGTAAATCTATCTTGACTGCTGTACATATATACATGTATACTGTTTTTAAGAATTACTTCTGGCTCTCCTTTATCCAGGGGCTCTGACGTTAAACGGTGGTCCGCAGAGATTTTAAAATCACGGGTTTGTTCACGGAGTTTTAAGTTAGTGAGGTAAACTTCGCGATGTATGCGGAACTGCACTGCTTGAGCAATTTTACGTTCCTGCGCGGCGCTTCACGCCCGGAAGAGCTGGTCGCACAAGCGATTACCCTGGGATACCGGGCGATTGCTCTTACCGACGAATGCTCATTTGCCGGCGTTGTTAAAGCACACGTCGCCGCCAAAGACAAACCTATACAACTGATTATCGGCAGTGAATTTTTACTGACCGATGATGTCACCTCGATGGAGGCATCTTCAGTCAAGCTGGTGCTACTGGCGCCCAATCGCATTGCCTATACGGAAATCTCGGCACTGATCACGCGTGCCCGCCGACGCAGCGCCAAGGGTGAATACCAGCTGTTTTTAAGCGAGCTACAGTTCGGCACTCAGCACTGTCTGGCCATTTGGCTGCCCGCGAAAAACAATCTGCCCCAACAGCAATTGGGGCAATCCCTGAAACGTTTTTTTAAAAACCGGCTGTGGCTCGGGGTGGAGTTGTTGCTCGAAGACGACGACCAATCACACTATAATCACTGCTACCAACTCGCCCGGACGCTGGATATCAGTATGGTGGCCTGCAACGACGCGCATATGCACTGCGCGGCGCGCAAGCCGCTGCAGGATGTGCTGACCGCGATCCGATTGAATACGCCGGTACCGGCACTGGGCTCACAGCGGCAAGCCAATGGCGAGCGCTATCTGCATCCCATCGATGTACTGCAAAAACGCTACCCCCAGGCGCTGCTGGACGAGACGCTGCATATTGCGCAACTGTGCGAGTTTTCGCTGGATGAACTGCGGTACGAATATCCCAAAGAACTGGTACCGAAACCCTTCACGCCGAGCGGGTATTTGCGCGAGTTGACCTTTCGGGGCGCGCGTGAGCGGTGGCCGCAGGGCGTTACGCCGAAGCTACAGGCACAGTTGGACAGCGAGCTGGCGCTGATCGCCGAACTTGAATACGAATACTATTTTCTGACCGTCGAAGATATTGTGCGCTTTGCCCGCCAGCAGAAAATTCTGTGCCAGGGCCGCGGTTCCGCGGCTAACTCCGCCGTGTGTTACTGCCTCTTTATCACCGAGGTGAATCCGGCACAAAGTGAACTGTTATTCGAGCGCTTTATTTCCAGAGAGCGCAACGAACCGCCGGATATCGATGTCGATTTCGAGCACGAGCGCCGCGAAGAGGTGATTCAATATATTTACCGCAAATACACCCGCAAACGTGCCGCACTGGCCGCCACTGTCATTACCTACCGCCCCCGCAGTGCCATCCGCGATGTGGGCAAGGCCCTGGGGCTGGATGCGCTGCTGCTTGAACGTCTGGCGAAAAATCTCTCCTGGTGGGATCAACCCCATGAGTTGGCGGTTCGTTTAGGTGAAGCCAATATCGATCCTGAAAGTCCCGTGGCGCAACAGTTCTTAGGGTGTGTCTGCGACATTCTTGGCTTCCCTCGTCATCTGTCACAACATGTCGGCGGTTTTATTATTACCCGCAGCCCCACCAGTACACTGGTACCCATAGAAAATGCCGCGATGAAAGACCGCACCATTATTCAGTGGGATAAAGAGGATATCGAAGCGCTGGGTTTGCTCAAGGTCGATGTGCTGGCGCTCGGTATGTTGACGGCTATTCGAAAAACGCTGGCGTTGATTAACCGTTGTCACCCTAATCCAATAGCCATTGAAAACATTCCCAATGAGGACCCAAAAACCTACCAGATGCTGAGCCGCGGTGACAGCGTCGGTGTCTTTCAGGTGGAGTCCCGGGCGCAAATGAGTATGTTGCCTCGGTTGCGGCCGCAAACCTTTTACGATTTGGTTATCGAGGTCGCCATAGTCCGGCCTGGGCCGATTCAGGGAAATATGGTTCATCCCTACCTTAGAAGACGCAATGGCGATGAACTGGTTACTTACCCCAATGACGCCGTTAAATCCGTTCTGGAACGCACCCTGGGAGTGCCGATTTTCCAGGAGCAGGTCATTAAACTGGTTATGGTGGCGGCCGGTTTTTCCGGTGGTGAGGCCGATAAATTGCGCCGCGCCATGGCCACCTGGGGTCGCAACGGCAACCTGCAAATGTTCAAAGACAAGGTGATCAATGGGATGTTGGCGAACGGTTACGAGCGCGATTTTGCCGAACGGTTGTTCAAGCAAATGCAAGGTTTCGGTGAGTATGGCTTTCCCGAAAGTCATGCCAGTAGCTTCGCGTTGCTGGTTTATGTTTCTGCGTGGTTGAAGTGCCACTATCCGGCTGCTTTTTACTGCGGCCTGTTGAACAGCTTGCCCATGGGATTTTATTCACCGTCACAACTGGTGCAGGATGCTCAACGTCACCATGTTCAGGTATTGCCAGTGGATATTCTGTCCAGCCGCTGGGATCACACGCTTGAATATGACAGGGGTAACCCTATCCTGGAGCAAAGGCCAGTACTGCGGCTGGGTTTTCGGTTGGTAAAAGGGCTGAGCCGCGACGGTGCCGAACGGCTGCTGCAGGCGCGGCAAACACGCGAATTTACCAGTGTGCAGGCGCTGGCGCAGTGGGCGCAGCTCAACCGCGGGGATATGAATGCCTTGGCCGATAGCGGCGCATTGAAACCGTTGGCCGGTGACCGGCATCATGCCCATTGGCACACTTTTGCCGTTGAAAACACAAAACCGCTACTGAGCGACGCAACTGAATTAGCGGCGGCCGATTCAGAAACTGTCACGCTTCCCACGCCGACGGAAGTGGATGACCTTGTCATGGATTATGCGAGTGTGGGTCTCACCCTTAATCGCCATCCCATGGCGATATTGCGAGACCAACCACCGTTTAATCGGTGCCGGCAAGCGGCGCAACTCTTTCATCTTAACCACGGTCGCTTTGTGCGCATCGCCGGACTTGTCACTGGCCGCCAGCGCCCCGGCACAGCATCCGGCGTGCTCTTTATGACACTGGAGGATGAAACCGGCAATATCAATGTCGTAGTATGGCGGGACCTGCAAAACCGGTATCGTCAACCCGTTCTAAAAGGTAAATTATTGTTGATCAAAGGGGTTATGGAAAGCAAAGATAACGTCATCCATGTTATCGCCGGGGAAATACAAGATCACACCGACACCTTGCCGTCTCTGTGCACGTCATCACGTGATTTTCAGTAACAGCTCTACCCAAAGCGCTTTTTTACTTCGTTGGCACGCCGGTACTTTGCACGTCCCTAACTGAATACGCCGTGGAGATACCAATGCCGGTGCAGGCAGTCCCGATAGATCGAGTAGTGGACACCGTTTTGATGACGGGCGATAAAATAATCGCGCGCCTGGCGTTGCTGCCACCAATGACTGTCAAACCGTTGTGGTCCGGAGACCAGGGTTAATACCCCCTGAAAATACAGTTTGCCCTGGCGCTGCTTGAGCGGCTGCGGCGGATCGAAAAGCCAGAGTGGCTGCGGAGGTGGTGGCGGGACTGCGTCAGTTCGTTGTCCGTTGTCCGGCGGCTTTCCGTTGCCGGAGTTCGGGCAGGTGCTCGTCCTGCAGTTGCAGGCAAAACAGGGCTTCGGCTCCCAGGCGGCCGCGCAGTTTGTCCAGCAATATCCACTGGTCGCTGTCACCGGGGCCGGACAATTCGCGAAACAGTGGTTGATTGTCGGGCGCTGCCGGTTCCAATTGATCCGTGCGTAACAGCAGGGTTTCGACCGCGGCGGTAAGCACTAACTTTTCCAGTTGCAGTTGGGTCAGTGAATAAAAAGTCTCGAGCTGGCCCTGGGCGTGGGACAATTCAATGCGCAAATGCCTGGCTTGTTTATCGAAGAGCAGTAAGTGCCAGCAAAAACCGCTGCAATAAAGCTGTCGCCGCGACAGGTATTGGTGTAGTTCCTGTAACAACCTTCTCATCACAGGAGCCAGCATAGCTACCGTGGACAGGCCGTGTGGAAAGTGCATTTCACTTTCAAAACAGGGCGACGGGGTTATATAGGCTTGTGGGTCCGGGCTTTCGCCGCTGAGTTTTTCCAGGTAAGTCACCAGGCCTTTGCCAAAGCGTTTGCCGAGATCGGCTTTGGGCAACGCCAGGAGTTCGCCGGCGCGGCTCAGTCCGAGTTGATGCAGCTGCCGGAGTTGTTTAGGGTTCAGCGCCAAGTGTGCCAGGGGCGTATGTTGCAGGCTTTGCAGAAAGGTCTGTGCACTGGGCGGAAAAGTATCCGCCAATGGTTGTGGTGGCGCGCTGTGGCTGAAGGCAATCGCCGCTTTGGGCGTGTGGGCCACGGCGCAGGCGCAGGTGAAGCCGAGCTGTTGCAATCCGCTGTCTATCGCGTGCCGCAGCTTTTGCAGTCCGCCAAACAGGCGCAGGCAGCCGGCAATTTCCAGCAGCAGGGTATCGGGGGGATGCGGGCTTACGGCGGGGGTAAATTGATAGGCCCAGTCGGCCAAAAACCGCAGGGCTTTTTCCTCTCTGTGTTTTTCCCGCTCGCTGGCTTCTAGCTCGGGTGCGAGGCCCGCCCGAGCCTCGTTGCCCCGCAAGACGCCGTCCAGGGCTAACTGTGGAAAACGCAGGCAGAGCCACAGGGGATTGAGCATTGCCACGGGCCTCGTTAGATGGATTTAACGATGGGGGTAACGGCGGTTGCGGGCCGCGAGTGACGGCATCCCGGCCAGATGCACGGGGAGTTGTTGCGGCGGTATATAACAGCGTTGTTGCAGTTCGGGTGTCAGGGATAACTGGAGCGATTGTCCGCTCCAGCCGCCGCGCTGTTTGATGATCTGAAGTTGCAGGTCGCCGGTCGGTTTGCTGTTATAGACGATACGCAATGCCGAGGGCGAAGCCTCTTGCGCGAATTGTTCGGATCGCAACAGCACGTGCCAGCTGTTGCCCTGGTGTGCCGCCTGTTGCAGTCGGCGCAAATCCCGATTGCCGATTGGGAGCCGATTGGCCCAGGTCACGACGGCAGCGCAACTACCGGAACTCAGGGTCTGATTGGCGCACCACAATAACTCACGCAGATTGCGCGGCTTAATGATCAGGAGTTGGGCCAGGTTTATCCCGGCGGCAGTCAGCGCCGGCCCATTGGGCATATAGGGCGGAGCCAGGAACACCAGCCAGGGGCGTTGCTGCAGTTGGCGCAAAGTCGGCAGCAGGAGTCTGAATGCCCCCGCATCGATTGGTCCCAGCAACTCGGTGGTGGCGCCCTGGGGCCAGCCACCGTCGTGCAACCGGGTATCGAGGGGTGGGTGTCCCGTCGCTATCACACTGGCGGCAACACTGGGCTTTAGCTCGCGGCCTCGAGAGGCTTGCCAGAGAGCCGGGTGTTCGAGTAACTGTTGCAGAGGTGTATTCATACAGTAAGATTAGCTGTGCAAATATACAGTAGTCAAGGAAAGTATTCTAAAAATAGGGTGGATTTCTTCTATTTGATGGTTCGCATTTCTCTCCGGATGTCCGCCTGACGCTGTGCCGACTCCGGGTTATTGAGAAGTTAAGACTCGGCCCCTTCCTTATGGGAGGATGAGAGCGCTTTGTTTCTGGCGATATGTGAGAACACGCTCTGGCGTTGAGAGTGGCCGTGTTCTCTAAACAGGTTTTCAGCTCTGGCGCCGTCGCCTTCACGTATCGCCTCGGTAATGGCGTGGTGCTGTCCGTGGGCGCGAAACAGTATTTCATAGGCGCGATCCAACCCCACCTGGTTGAAAATAACGGCCGATGGGGCGATAAAAGGCACCTTGTTGAGCCTTTCAACGAAAGAGGCGAGCATTGGCGAGCCACAATTTTCCACGATGATTCGGTGAAAACGCTCGTTCATTTGACCGTATAAATCCTCGTCCTCAAAAGTAACATAGTGTTTTTTAAACAGCTCATCGCCCCGCAACAGGCACAGCTCCAGTTCCGCTAATACGGCGGGAGGTACGCCATTTTCCGCCAGGCGCTTGGCCGCAACGCCCTCGAGTATGGAACGAAGTTCGAGGGCGTTGAGGCTCTCTTCACCCACAAACTCCTTGACGGAATAGCCTCTTTTCCCCGCCGGTTCGATTAAACCCTCTGTCGCCAGGGCGGGCAGCGCATTGCGTATAGGGGTTCTGGAAACGCCCAGCCTGTCGGCTAATTCCGATTCAGTAATGCGTTCGCCGGGAGCGAGTTCTCCTGCGAGAATCATTTCCCGCAATTGTTGCAGAGGGCTTGATGGCATTTGAACGTTGGCTCCGTACTTGATATCAACAGTTTTATAAGTCTCGCCACTAAAAAGGGTCTGCGCAGGCGAAATCGGTTTCAGCCCTGCGCTTCAATTCTCTTGTTTAGCGGCGTTCATATACCTAAATCTCAAACGTTTTGGGTATATTCTACCCGAATCCGCGACCTGAAGGGCAAAGCAGGTCAAGTGGCCTGGGAGAGGTGACGATTGTATCCAATATTGATTAACTGGATACAATATGACAGACTGAACTTCAGCCTTAATTTGTGGGGAGAACAGCGAGTGGCCGTCAGAACTCCATTGGTTTTGTTGCCTGGTCTGTTGTGCGGTCACCAGGTGTGGGACGCTGTGGCCGCGCAGTTACAGGATGTGGCGGATTCTCTGGTCATCGCACTCGACGGTTGCGACAGCATCGAGGCCATGGCCGACCGGGTATTGGACAGGGCGCCTTCCCGTTTCGCACTCTGTGGGCACTCCATGGGAGGGCGCGCGGCGTTGGAGGTTATTCGGCGCTCGCCCTCGCGGGTGAGCCGGCTGGCGCTTTTCGATACCGGCATTCACGCGCGGCGAGAATCGGAGGTTGCCGGACGCCAGCGGTTATTGTCCCTTGCGAAAACACAGGGGATGCAGGCCTTGGCCCGCGAGTGGTTACCGCCCATGATGAGCCGCAAGGGGCTGGCCGACAAAGCGTTGATGTCGACCCTGATGGCGATGGTGGAGTCTTACTCTGTCGCGGCGTTTAACGGCCAAATCAAGGCACTTTTAAACCGCCCCGACGCTGAGCCGGTTTTGTCTCGCATTGACGTGCCCACATTATTACTGGTGGGTGAAGAAGATCAATGGAGCCCGGTTTCCCAGCATCAGTCGATACAGCAAAAACTTCCGGGCAGCCGATTGGTTGTGATTGCCGAAGCCGGGCATATGGCCCCTGCGGAAGAGCCCGAAGCTGTGGCCGGTGCTATGCGAGACTGGCTATTTTGATGTGATCAGCCCCACCGCTGTTCGTGCTGCCAGCAGAGTGTTGCTGATGGCCGGCCCGGCCGCTGAAAAACGTCCCGTATCTGCAACTTCCAGGCTCCTGGCGGGCAGTTTATTCGATACCCTGTCACGCATCGATGGGTATAGAATTGAGCTACTGTTATGAAAATGGAAATAACGCTTAAGGGCTGAGACCAGACGTGGGACGGGGCCAATGAGTCTGAAAAGTAAGGCGTATATTGTCGGTGCCTACGAGCACCCGACACGCAAAGCGGTGGATCGCACCGTGGCACAGCTTCACGCCGACGTGGCGCTGGGGGCAATTAAGGACGCGGGGTTAAACCTTGCGGATATCGATGGGTATTTTTGTGCCGGCGATATTCCCGGTTGGTCGGCGCCCGGAATAGGCCCCTTTTCCATTGCGGAGTATCTGGGGCTCAACCTGCGCCATCTCGATACCACGGAAAGTTGGGGCTCGGCCTATATCAATCATGTCGCCCATGCCGTGCAGGCCATAGAGGCCGGCAAATGCCGCGTCGCGCTGATCACCCTGGCGGGCCGTCCCCGCGCCGAGGCCGCGCGCCCGGATGCCATGCACGGCCAGGTAATGGACACGGCGGAATTCCCCTTCGAGGCCCCCTTTAAACCCGTGGTTACCAATATGTACGGTATGGTCGCCAAACGGCATATGTACGAGCATGGTACCACCTCGGAACAGCTCGCCTGGATCAAAGTTGCCGCCTCCCATCACGCCCAGCACAATCCCCATGCTATGTTGAAAAATGTGGTTACCGTCGAGGATGTGTTGAACTCGCCGCTTATCGCCGACCCCCTGCACAGGCTCGACTGTTGTGTGGTTTCCGATGGTGGCGGTGCGCTTATCGTCGCCCACCCCGAGGTCGCGCGCAGCCTTAAGCGACCCCTTATCACACCCATAGGCGCGGGTTACGCGGTCAGGCACCTCAATGGGGGTTACTTTGATATCCTGGAATCGGGGGGCGTGAAATCGGGCGCGCAAGCCTTTGCCGAGGCCGGCGTCAAGCCCGCCGACATCCAATACGCATCCGTGTATGACAGTTTCACTATTACCGTGCTGGTGCAACTGGAAAACCTCGGTTTTTGCGAGCCCGGAAGGGGGGGAGAATTTGTCGCCGATGGCGGCTTGATTGCGGGAGTGGGCAGGTTGGCGGTGAATACGGATGGCGGCGGTCTGTGTAATAACCATCCATCTAACCGCGGGGGCATGACCAAGGTTATAGAAGCGGTGCGGCAACTCAGGGGGGAGGCGCATCCCGCGGTACAGGTGCCCGACTGTCGCCTGGCGCTGGTTCACGGCACCGGTGGACAGCTCGGCGGTCGTCACGGCAGCGCCACCCTGATCCTGGAGCGGGAATAAACGATACAGAGAAACACGCGAATGAAAGCAAGTGATGAGATAACAGCGTTGAATGCAGAACAAACGCACTTCTGGGATGCCGCCGCGAGGGGGGTATTCCTGCTTCAACGCTGCAGGGACACGGGCAAACATTTTTACTATCCGCGTGAAAAAAGCCCTTACGGGCGGGGAAACCGAGTGGGTCGAATCCCCAGGCCTGGGCGAAATTTATTCCTGCAGCGTCTCCTATCGCGCAAAGGTACCTTATTGTATTGCCTATGTGCGGCTGGACGAGGGTCCGATAATGCTTACCAATATTCTCAGTGACGATCTGGATTCCATTGAAATCGGACAAAGGGTTGGCGTTGTTTTCGAGCCGGATGACAAGGGTAAACCGGCCCCGTTTTTTACACCTGTCACGTCCTGTCCGTAAATTTATGCAACGATGGGATAAAGACAGGTTTCTGTATCTGGGCACGATTCCTGACCAGGCTTGAGTCGTCCCGGATAAGGTTGCGTCTTCCTCAAATCCTTAAGTTGGTTTATATTCCCGCACAGTCTTCCAGCGTTGGCTGGGAATATACCTGAATCTCAAACGCTTTGGGTATAGTATGGGGAATAGTATGGGGAATAGTGAATCTTAACGGGATAGCCAAAAAGTGAGCGTTATACTGAATAATAAAAAAACGGAGGCTAATGATACAGTCTTGTCATTAGCTCTGTACGGTTACGGTTGTTTTACCTCTTTGGTGGTTGACCAGGGGGCGGTTAAAGGATTCAAACACCATATCGAACGGCTGCTTAACGATTCTAAGGCACTGTTTGGCCTGTCTCCAAACGAAAGCGATATTAGAGAAAATATTAAGACGTTTCTGGAATCTAAAGCGCGTAGCGGGAATATTGTTGTTCGTGTCACTCTGTTTCCCGATGGGTTTTCAATAGCAACACCTGAAAAGGTAGATGCAATAAATATCATGGTTACGGGGCGGGAACAGCATTCAGTAGGCGTAAAAGCGCTGCGACTTTTAAGCGTCGATTCAGCCCGCATTCACCCGTTTCAGAAAACGACTAATATGTTATCCAACCTTAAAGCCAGAGCTATTGCGCACCAAAAAGGCTATGACGATGCGATCATGATGCAAAACAAATTAATAACCGAAGGTGCAACATGGAACATTTTTTTGGGGCGGGGAAAGAAAATTATCACTCCATCCTTAACTGAAGGGTTGTTGCCGGGCATTACCCGTCGAATCATTTTAGATTGCGGGAAAAGGTTTGGGTATTCCATCAAGGAGGCGAGGATAACCACAGATACACTCCGTGCCTATGAATATGGTTTTGCTACTAATGCATCGACAGGGATTACACCGATAAAATCAATAGACGCTATTGAGTTTGATGCATCCAATGATAATTTAACATGTTTAAGTGAAAATTATCGTCAAATGCCTGGGGAGAGGGTTGTTTAATAGTTTGTGCACGTCCCTTGATGACCCAAGTAGTGCTTCGACCAATACGTTTTTTCACGCAATCCAGTCATGTGTCGAGATCGGCCCTCCAGCCCAATCCTATCCCCTGGGCTGGAGGGCCTACGTGGTAATTAAATAAAATTACGCAGTCTATCGCAAAAAAGGTTATGCTACGGGCCTATGAATTTAAAACGCTTTGGGTATATATCCTACCGTTAGGTTAAATCATGAATATAAAAATACTATTGCCAACACTGGCTTTACTCGTTGGAAGTGAGTTTATTTTCGCCGAAAAACTTACCGTCGAGCGTCTGTATTCCTCGCCATCCCTATCCGGGGAGGCCGTCAGAAATCTAAAAATATCGCCCGATGGCCAGAGAATTACCTTTTTGAAAGGTAAAGACACAGACTATGAACGGCTGGATCTCTGGGAATACAATGTTGACAGCGCCAAAACACAGATTCTGTTTGATTCCGATGACCTGCACGCCGGGCGGGAAATTCTGTCCGATGAGGAAAAAGCCAGGCGTGAGCGGCAAAGGTTGAAAGGCTCAGGTATTGTCGACTACCAGTGGTCGAGTGACGGTAAGGCGCTTTTGTTTCCACTGGCCGGCGATGTCTATTACTGGAAAGTCGGTGAGCAAAAAGCGCGCAAAATATTGGCAACCCCTGAATTTGAAACCGATGTTCAGTTTTCACCCAAAGGCAACTACATTTCCTACATCCGCAATCAGAATCTTTTTGTAATGAATCTGCACAACAACAGGGAAATGCAATTGACCAAAGCCGGAGGTGGGCCCGTGAAAATGGGTATGGCCGAGTTTGTCGCTCAGGAAGAAATGGATCGTATGACCGGGTACTGGTGGGCTCCGGATGAATCGAAACTGGCGTTTACCAAAGTCGATGAATCGCCGGTCGAGCAGGTGACGCGAAGTGAGATCTACGCCGATGAAGTCAAGATGATTCAGCAGCGCTACCCCTTTGCGGGCAATAACAATGTGCTGATCGAACTCGGGATAGTTCAGCTCGCCGATAACACGGTCAAGTGGGTCGACCTGGGGAAAAATAACGACATTTACATCCCCCGCGTCAAATGGACGAAGGACAGCAATGTATTGTCTTTCCAATGGCAGAGTCGCGACCAACAGCATTTGAAGCTACAAACGGTATCCTGGCCGTCGATGCGGCAGAAAACACTGTTGGAGGAGAAAAGCGATACCTGGGTGAATCTACACGATGAACTCCGTTTTTTGAACAATAAAACCCAGTTAATATGGGCATCGGAACGCGATGGATTCAAGCATCTCTACCTCTATTCCATGAAAGGAAAAGAAATTCGGCAATTGACCCGGGGAGACTGGGTTGTCGACAACATTGAAAAGGTCGATGAGAAACTGGGGAAAATTTATTTTACCGGGCGCAAGGATACGCCGCTCGAAAGGCACTTATACAGCGTACCTATTGGCGGTGGAAAAATTGAAAAAATCAGCCGGCGCAGCGGTTTTCACAGTGTTGTCTTTGGCGATGACAATCGGCTTTATATCGACAAATTTTCAACCGCGCAAACCCCTGATCAGTTAAGCCTGCACAGCGCCAATGGCGACAGGGTCGCCTGGTTGTCAAAAAATGAAATCAATGCCAAACACCCGCTGTATCCTTATCACAGCGACTGGATTGCCCCTGAATTTGGCACTTTTGAAACCGACGACAAAGCAACCTTGTATTACCGGCTTTACAAGCCTGCTGATTTCGATGCCAGCCGCAAATATCCCGTGTTGGTCTATCTTTACGGCGGGCCCGGCGTGCAGCTTGTCACCAACCGCTGGGGAAATCTTTTCCCACAGTACATGGCTCAGCAGGGCTATGCGGTTTTTACCCTGGACAATCGGGGCTCCAATTATCGTGGCAAGGCCTTCGAAGATCCTATCTATAAAGCCATGGGCGATATCGAAATCCGCGATCAGGTCGCCGGTGTTAAGTTTTTACGCCAGTTTTCCTGGGTGGACAGAGAGAGGATTGGCATTCACGGGCATAGTTACGGCGGTTATATGACATTAATGGCCATGTTTAAAGCGCCGGACTACTTCAAGGCCGGTGTGGCCGGCTCGCCGGCCACCGACTGGACGCTTTACGATACACATTATACTGAACGTTATATGGGGAATCCGCAAAAGGATGCAGAGGCCTACGAAAAATCGTCAGTATTTTCCTACGTAACAAATTTACAGGGGCCATTGCTGATATACCATGGCATGGCCGATGATAACGTGTTGTTTAAAAACAGCACCAGGCTTTACAGTCTGTTACAGAAAAATAATATCCCCTTTTATGCGATGGATTATCCCGGCAAAAAGCATAGTATTCGCGGCAAGCAGACGCAGATGCATCGATTGAATATGATCAGAAATTTTTTCGATTTGCATTTTGGTGTCAAGCGCTGACAGTCGTAGTCCCGGATATGCTTTGGGTATATGCCCCAGGGAAAGTAAAATCGAATGAAGAAGATGAGTAAAATGTGTAAAACCTGCTTTGTGTTGGCATTGCTTTTAGTCAATGCAGGAGTGGTGTATGCGCAAACTTGTCAAAATATTTTTCCCGGCCCTGTACAGAACTATGCTGCCGGTGGACGCGTTACGTTTGACTTTATGGCTCAAGTCAGCGGGGCGAGTGGAAATTTGATTTACACCAATGATCTCAGGGACAACGGTGGCCCCACCAATAGCTGTACAACAGGTGACTGCGCGGCAACGGGTTCTGTTGCGCCATCGGGTACTTATTCCGGCGGCTATCCAGGCGGCGCCAATATAAGTGCCGGATACGAGCAGCCTGTGAGTTTGGCACCAGGAAATTATGGCAGTTTTAATCACAGTGGTGGCAACCTCAATGGCAAAGCGGTTGTTACTTTGCAACCCGGTGTGTACACGTTCAGTGGCGCGTTTAAAACCGGAAATAGCGTGCGATTTGTACTGGCTTCTACGGGCACTGCAGCAATATTTGTTCAGGGTGCTGTTACTCTTGGCTTTCAGTCCCAGTTGAATATGACCGGTGTGAATCGTTATGTGTTTATGCATAGCTCTGGCGACATTACAATCTCCAACTCGGTGCAAGCAAAAGCCGTTTTCTATAGCGGCAACGATGTGACTGTTTCGTATCGGGCACAGGTGACGGGGGCGATCACTGCAAGGAATCAGCTTACCTTGTCCAATGAAACTCTGGTTGCTTACGATAGTGCGCAAATAACCAATGCCAACTTCAATGGTTTTTGTAGTAACGGTCCCATCGCGCCACCAGCGCCGATTGCCGAATGGCACCTGGACGAAAACACCTGGTCCGGTGCAGCCGGAGAAATTATTGATACCTCAGGCAATAATTTACACGGCTATAGCGTTGCTCTCGGCGGCAACCATCCCGTACGAGAAAATACCAGCCCGGCACTAACAAGTGATCCCGGAACTTGCGCCTACGGCAATTTTAACGGCGTAAATGATGGGCATTTACGTATTGATGATCCCGGAAGTAATTCGATTCTGGATTTAAATTCAGAATTTGCGGTCGCTGTGTGGATTTATCCCCGAAGCTGGGCAACGGCAGACCTTATGTCTATCGTATCGAAGAATGAAAATTTTGAATTCCATTTAAATGGTAATGGGCAAGTTAATTGGTGGTGGGGTGGAAATCCGCGTGAGTTGACTACTGCCAGTGCGGTGTCAATAAATCAATGGCATCACATCGTTATCAGTTATGAAAGTGGCAATCAGGTAATTTATATTGATGGTAATGCGGCAGCCACAAACAATAACACGCAAGCAATAACCCTGAACAACGATCCGATATTGATTGGAACGGATCTGGATTTTAACAGACGTAACTTCAACGGTTATATTGATGAGGCCAAGATTTACAATCAAAGCTTATCAGCGGCTGAAATCGCAGCGATTATGGCTGAAACACATGTGTGCCCCGTGAGCCCGCTGATTGATGATTTTTCAATTAATGTTGGCGGTGCTTCGGCGAGTACCTGTGCCCCGAGAGCGGTTACAATAACTGCATTGGACAACTCGAACAATACACTTACCACCTATACAGGCTCACTGAATATTTCGACCTCTACGGGTAATGGCGATTGGGCATATACCGGAACAGGGAGTGATGCACTCGGCACCTTAACACCGGGGGCAAGCGATAGTGGCGTAGCCACTTATGCTTTTGAACCGACGGGTGCAGATCAGGGAAGTATCACCTTAAACCTGAGCAACACGCACGCGGAAACTCTGACTACTACCATAGCGGAAACCACTAACTCGGTTGTCAGCACATCGTCGGCACTAACCTTTGGCGAAAATGCGTTTGTTATTACTGCTACAGATGTGCTCGCGAACGATGTCATAGCCGGGCGCACACATAATTTTCAGGTTGCAATGCATCGTCGTGACACCACGACAGGTATTTGTAGTGTTGCCAGCAATTACAATGTCAGCGATGTTAAAGCCTGGGTTTCACGATTAGTTACCGATCCCGGTGGAACCGGACCGCAAATTTCGAATGCGAGTGCAACGGACACAGAGGTATTGGGAAATACCGAACCTGTAAGTGCAAATCTGACTTTACCCTTCGTGAATGGTCTTGCAAATTTCACTCTACTGGCAAGTGACGTTGGCACCTATACATTGAATATGCGTGATAGCAGTACCAGCTTTTCCGATCAAAATATCAATGGCAGTACAAGTAATCTCGTTGCGAGACCATTTGGTTTTGCAATAAATGTTGCCAGCAATCCCGCCGCAAGCGGAGCAGGAGGGAGTCCTTTTGTTGCTGCGGGCAGCAACTTCAATGTGGATGTACGCGCGGTGGCCTGGTCGGCCGCGGATGATGCCAATAACGACGGCTTGCCTGATGGACACGGAGATTTGAACCCCGCGAATAACACGAATCTTTTAAACAACACTACCCTAAGCAGTTTCGGTAATGAGAATCCCGTTGAAGCGCTGGTACTTTCTTCTTCTTTGGTCGCACCCGCAGGTGGTGTAAATCCGGGGCTGGGAAACAGCCTGAGCTTACCCGCCGATGGCAGAGTTATTTCCAGCTTTAGCGGAGGCAGCGGAACCACCAGTAGCGTCCATTTTGCCGAGGTCGGTGTTATTGAACTCGCTGTTAATTTTGTGGACGGTAATTATCTCGGTGCAGGCGCGACTTTTAGTTCCCGTGCGAATAGCAGGTCCACCTATATTGGACGATTTATTCCGGCGAGTTTCTCTGCGTCATCCGGCAGTGTGACCGAAGCCTGCACGGTGAATATGAACTATTCCTACATGGGTGAAGCTTTTGATCTTGAATGGCAACTCAATGCGCTTAATACCTTCGGCAACTTAACCATGAATTACGAAGGAGCCTTTGCCAAACTGGATGGCGGAAGTGCAGGAGTCGTGAACTTTGCGGCAATTGATGCGGCTGCACCGACACCTCTCAGTTCACGTTTGCAAAACAATACAACAAACATTACGTGGACGGCGGGCAGTGGCGAAGCGAACTCCAGTCTAACACTTGCACGTGAAAGTTCTCCTGACGGACCTTATTCGCAACTAAGCCTGGGCGTGACCGCGATGGATTCAGATGGTGTCAGCATCTCTGCTGCCAGCTTTGATCTTGACAGTGACAACAATGCAGCCAACGATGCCGTTGAACTCGGTCAAACCGAAGTGCGTTTCGGACGTTTGCGCCTCGACGATGCTTTTGGTCCAGAGACCGCCAATTTGCCGGTAAATTTTTTAACGGAATACTGGTCGGGTAGCGCCTGGATAAGCAACATCGACGACAGTTGTACGGCTATCGCGTTGTCGGCTATTAGCTATCCAGGCGGAACCATTGATAGTTCGACAAATCTAACTGTGCCTATAGGCGCAGGCACTTCCACAGGTAACTACGCGTCAACCGCAGGTTCTGCAGTGAATTTTGCGAATGGCGATGCCGGTCACTATTTTAGCGCGCCCGGTGCGGGTAATATGGGAAACATTCAGGTAAATGTAGATCTTACACTATATCCCTGGTTGCAGTTTGACTGGAATCAGGACGGTAATCATTCTGAGGCTGCGCTACCTACCGCAAATTACGATTTCGGATCTTATCGCGGCCATGATAGAGTAATTTACTGGCAGGAAATCTTAAAATAAAAATCTGATGGAAAGGGATGTGTTTCTATCGGCTACATTGTTGCCGCATTCAGGGGGGGCCAGCCCCGATACCGATCCGCCGTACAACATTACGCTTGCGCAATTGTTGAATTTTACTTCCGGGCTAACGCAAGAAGCGGGTTGCATGTTTGTTGAGGATGAGCAGGTCAATACATTATGTCTAAGAGTTAACCCTATCGTTGCATAAATTTTCGGCCCAGGACCGCTTCGCTACTTCTATATGAGGTATTCGGATCGGACTTATTGCTGGGATTGGATTAAGCGCTGCTCGAGAATACTGCTGAATAATCGAGCGATGCTAATCCTTTACCCGTGCTTGAAATACTCACGGGGCTAACAAACAAATGTCAGGGTGTGCTAAACACTCAATAATTATAAACTGCACCCTGAATAATAAATCACACTTCTCATTCAAGACCACATCCTTTCAGCACAATATGTGTCATGGTCTCGGAAATTATATCAAAATCAGTATCTGTGAGTTCATCTTTTCCCATTGCAGCGCGAACCTGGATACCAAAATCCGCATAGTGCTGAGTCGCGCCCCAGATTAAAAACAACAAGTGCATGGGGTCAACCGCATCCATTTTTTGAAGTGGCTATACTTTAACGGACACCTTAATTCGTGTATCTTACCGGAAACGAGGTGTTTAAATGAGCCAAAGCTATACCGAAGAATTTAGGCTATCAGCGGTGCAGTTAGCTTTACG
>JARROD010000062.1:0-44278 GCA_037384225.1 Exilibacterium sp. | reverse complement strand
CCAACAGGTCAATATCGCTTGAAACACGATTTACCATATCCCCATAAACTTCCTGAGCTAAAACCATCCCTTTAAGAACAACCACCTCAATTTTCCGTGCATTAAAAACCTCCAATATTATTTTCAATTTTGCAAGCTGTAACAGACTTCGCTTTATGCTTTTCGCTCTTGCATTTCGAAGCTTATTCCATGTTACGTCCGGGCACTTTACTTTATATTTTCTCAGCACACTATAGATTACTGGTATCAATCGATGACGTTGAGCAAAGGCAATCAGACACTCCCAATCGAGACGCTCCACGGGAAAAGCAGTTAGCCGCTCTCCGCAGCACGGCTCAATAAAAGAACGGACACAATAGAGAAGAAAACTCATTTCTATGGAAATTTCTTCTCTCACTTCCACACCTGCAAACTAGTTAATTATAACCGGAGATCTCCACCCGCTTACGAAGCGCGTTGTGAATCATCAGTATCGGCACTACTACAAGCGACGTTAGAAACAGCATCACAGCAAGTATCATCAATTTTTTCTTGATACTGAAATTGGTTTTCTTTACGAACGGCTTGTTGGACAACGCGCGATAAAGTCGATCATTTATGCCGACATTTTCCATACTTACCTGCTGATAAATTCTATGTGTAACATCGAGGTACTCTCTCAGCCGCTCCAATATTTCAGGTAATTTTTCCTCAGCGCGGGTTAAATACTGTTCTTTGATTGAAACCTTTTCGACGTTTTTTCCACTGTTCTTCAACGCACCAATTAAGCGGTCAGTTTCGCCAATATCGTGTTTCAACTGCGCATACTGCATTTCAATATCCAGCCATTGACGATTCAATTTCTGGCGAAACTCTTCACTTTTAACGTTGCTGGAAAGTGAAATTATTTTGTCAATGGCACCGGAACTAAATTGTTGATTAACGGTCCCGTTGTTACCTACACTTCGACCTCTAATCGGCTCAGCCCAGCTATTAGCCGTATATCTATCCAAAGCATTTTTCACCAAGGCAGCTTGGTTTTTCAGTAGTTCCAACTTACTTTGAAAAGTTCTTCTTTTGTCCTCGTAGTAGTACAGCGCCATATCCGGATTTCTCGACAAACCCAGAGAACGTACGGGAGACATAACTTCATCAATCACATAACGCCTGAGATCATTAAGCTCCTGCTGTATGTCAGCGAGCCTGAGACCCGATTTCTGATCCACAATAAGGGCAGCGTCTGCCAGTTGTAAGAGCTTTTCGATATTGCCATCCACTAAAGCGGTTTTTTGAGTGAGATAATCACTGATTAGCATATAATCGACTTGACCCGAGAGATCTGTGTCGATGGCTTTGGAAGTGGCGAGTTTAATATTCAGCTTCAATACACCTTTTTCCCATATGGAACGTCGCGCCCAGACTTCCGGAATCTGAGTTACCACTTTTTCCACAACCGTCTCAGGCAACGAGATTTTATTTAGGTATAGAGACAAAACTGCCGCCCCTTTGCTGGCAACTGACAACTCCGCCTGCAAACGGTCCTGAAGGTTTTCCAACTCCGGCGTTTTAATCCTCTTGGTATTAAGTAGCCTGTCATACTTTTCAATAATCATAAAATAATGGGGCACGTAGGGCTCAACCGTAAGCGCCGTGCGAAACTGGTCGACACTGATGCCGTACTCATGCAAATTATTGATATCGTATACTTCATTGACAACCACCGGTGCAATGAGGTCTTCCAGTGAAAAGCGGCTTCCATTAGGATACTGACTTTTCTCGACACCCGGAAAAGTAAATTCAATCACCTTCCGATAAACCGGAACTTTGCTCACTTTCAAATACTGTATTACTGAATAACCCATATATGCCAATGCAACAAGCACGAGTGCAACCAGCCACTGCTTCCATATCTTTCCAATAGACTGAATAATATCAAGCAGACTAAAATCATCCTCATATTGCCTCAACGGCACTGCCTCTTTCACATCGAGCGATTTGGAAAGCGTATTCAAATGTATTCCTCCAATATCAATGTACCAGATAAAATCTCAATTCGTTCACGGTTGAAAAATTCATACACCACGGGAATATACCCAAAGCGTTTGAGATTTAGGTATAGTAGAACAGGCGAAACGTTGCGCAAGCGAAAGTATAGGTCGGATAAAATACAAATTGTATGGCAGAATGGATTAACCTGCGGAAGACCGGTCGAACACCAATGTTGCAAACCAATAATGCAACTGCAGTTAAATGCCTAGAAGGGAAAGCCAGGAAGGGCTGTTTTTGCCAACCTCAAAAATGCGCTCAAAGATTACCACGAACCAGTTGCAGTTCCGGCAAGCGAAAATGCCACGTCAAACCGAAGGATCCAGCTGTAAACTTTCATTAACCCGATCCCGCATCTCCTTTCCAGGTTTAAAATGCGGTACATATTTTCCCGCCAGTTCTACAGAATCGCCGGTTTTGGGATTGCGCCCTATTCTGGGCGAACGATAGTGAAGGGAAAAACTCCCGAAGCCGCGAATCTCGATGCGGTCCCCGGAAGACAGTATCTGGGACATATGCTCCAACATAAGCTTTACCGCAAGCTCAACGTCTTTAGCTGATAGTTGATCCTGTTTTTCGGCCAGGTATTCAATCAATTCAGATTTGGTCATATGCATTCCCAGTAAGTTGTAATTGTTCTTGTCCAGGAGTAGGCAATAAAAGGGCAGCCAATGCTGCCCAGACAACGACTACTTGTCCTGACTTTTCATCTGTGCCTTGATAAGGTCGCCGATGGTGGCCGGGGCCGCCGTCTGCTCAGTTTGCTTGGCTGAGTGTTCCTTGATTGCGGCTTTCTCTTCATCGACGTCTTTGGCCTTGACGGAGAGGTTAATGGCGCGATTTTTACGGTCGACACTGGTGATCTTGGCTTCAATCTGCTCGCCTTCCTTGAGTATGTTGCGGGCGTCTTCCACTTTGTCGCGGCTGATTTCAGACGCTTTCAGGGTTGCTTCCACATCCTCCGCCAGAATCACGGTTGCAGCCTTGGCGTCTACTTCCTTGATCTTTCCGATTACCACAGTGCCTTTATCGTTGTTCGATACGTAGCTGGTGAACGGATCTTCCGCCAGCTGCTTGATACCCAGGGAAATACGCTCACGCTCCGGATCGATCGCCAGAATCACGGTTTCTATCTCGTCACCTTTCTTGTAGGCACGTACCGCTTCTTCACCGGGCTCGTTCCAGGAAATGTCGGAAAGGTGTACCAGGCCATCGATACCGCCCTCCAGGCCGATAAAGATACCAAAGTCGGTGATCGATTTGATTTTGCCGGAGATTTTCGCACCCTTTTCGTACTGCTTGCCAAAGGCATCCCAGGGGTTTTCCTGACATTGCTTGATACCCAGGGAAATGCGACGACGCTCCTCGTCAATATCCAGTACCATCACTTCCAGCTCGTCACCCACCTGCACCACTTTGGAGGGGTGGATGTTCTTGTTGGTCCAGTCCATTTCGGAGACGTGTACCAGACCTTCAACGCCCTCTTCCAGCTCCGCAAAGCAGCCGTAATCGGTGAGATTGGTGATGGTCGCCTTGATGCGGGCACCTTCCGGGTAGCGCTGGGTAATGGAAACCCAGGGATCTTCGCCGAGTTGTTTCAGCCCCAGGGAAACGCGGTTGCGCTCGCGGTCGAATTTCAGCACTTTAACGTCGATTTCATCACCGACATTGACAATTTCACTCGGGTGTTTGATACGCTTCCAGGCCATATCGGTGATATGCAGCAGGCCGTCCACACCGCCCAGGTCGACGAAAGCGCCGTAGTCGGTGAGGTTCTTGACGATACCTTTGACCGCCATGCCTTCCTGCAGGCTGGCCAGCAGTTCTTCGCGCTCGGCGGAGTTGGCCTGCTCCAGCACAGCGCGGCGCGAGACCACCACATTATTGCGTTTCTGGTCCAGCTTGATAACTTTGAATTCCAGTTCTTTGCCTTCTAAATGAGTCGTTTCGCGCACCGGGCGTACATCGACCAGCGAACCGGGCAGAAAGGCGCGAATGCTGGATACATCGACCGTAAAGCCGCCCTTGACTTTACCGTTGATAACCCCTTTAACCACTTCATCGGCCGAATGAGCCGCTTCCAGCACTTTCCAGGCTTCGGCGCGTTTGGCTTTTTCGCGGGAGAGACGGGTTTCACCGAAACCGTCTTCGACGGTTTCCAGAGCCACCTGTACTTCGTCGCCAACCTGGAGGGTAATTTCACCATCTTCATCTTGAAATTGTGCGGCGGGAATAACGCCTTCGGATTTGAGACCGGCGTGAACCGTCACCCAGTCTTTGTCGATATCGATCACAACGCCGGTGACGATGGAACCGGGTACCATATCGACGTTTTTTAAACTTTCTTCAAACAGTTCTGCAAAGCTTTCGCTCATTACAATGCCTATTGATATACAGCACAAATCCACACAGCCGCGCTTGGGTTCAAATAAGTAAGCCGTTATCACGGTGTCAGCCCAAGTCGCCAACGGCGCAGACCTGCTCTTCCGTGCCTGCCAGTCGCACGGGCCTGTTAAATGTCGACGTTTGAAAGTCAAACCTGGCCAAAACGTTCAAAAGTCTGGTTTTCAAAGGGGGAGAGACAGAATTCAGCCCGGCAGACGCAAAGCCGGGAAATTCGTGAAGACACCCTCTGGAGCCGTGGCAGCCTATCAGAATCTTTCTTATCTAACAACAACTTAGTGCCATTTTTTACCTAATCAACCGGGGTAATATCTACTCGCCTTCTGCGCCCCTCACCGCTTTAATAGAACCCCAGGACTTGCAGCTCGGACACAACCAGTGCAGTTGATTGCCGGAAAATCCGCAGCTTTCACAGTGGTAAGCGCAACGGGCCACCAACAGTTGGTCAATCAGGCTCTTGACCAGCGCCAGGTTTTCGTCGGGGTGGCCGTTGACGCCATGTTGAAACTCCAGCAGGCGTCCCACTCCCCGCAGAGAGGGCCGCGCCTGCAGCTTATCGCCAATAAACCCTGCCGCGGCGCTTTCGCCCTTCTCTTTGCTGACTCTTTCCGCCAGTGAGAGGATCAGTGAACTACTGGGGTAGTCCTCCAGCAACTGATTTAAATAGCGGTTCAATTCACTGGATTTTCCCAGTTTTTCATAACTGCTGATAATGAGTGACAGGGCCTCGGGAATATAGTTGGGATCCTGCTCGGGTATGCGCTTGAGCACCTTGAGCGCTTCGCGGTAGTTCCCCAGGCGATGTTCCAGATCCCCCAGCAGCAGGCTTGCGCGTACTGAACTTTTGTCGTAGGCGAAGGCGAGTTTCAGGTTGCGGCGCACAGAGAGATAGTCGGATCGGACCAGTGCCTCCTCGGCCAGTTCGCAGCAGAAATGCGCCTGCGCCACCCGCCATTTTTGCGGCAACTTGGCAAACCGCCGGCCCCCCAGCAGATCCACGGTGTGAATGGCTTTTTCCCACTCGCGCTCGTCGCGGTAAATTTCCGCCAGATGCTCCAGGCAGAGGGTGCGGGTGGGCAGGGAGGCAGCTTCCGCCAGTTCCTGTAGCAGGCTTTCGGCGCGATCCAAAAGCCCCGCTGTAATATAGTCACGGGCCAGTTCCAACTGCGCCTGCTGCTGCTGTTCGGGTGTCAGCGCCGGCCGCGCCAGCAGGTTCTGATGGATACGCACGGCGCGACCGGCTTCACCGCGTTTGCGCAGCAGATTACCCAGCGCCAAGTGGGTATCGAGGGTTTCACTGTTGACCTCCAGTGCCTCGATAAAGGTGTCTATGGCGGCGTCTGGCTCTTCGTTGAGCAAAAAGTTCAACCCCTGGAAATAACGGTGGTCGAGCCCGGAGGTATCGGCATTTTTCTGCTTTCCTTTCTGCGCGCGAACCCCCAGCAAAAAGCCTATCGCTATTGCCATCACAATTAGCGCGAAAAGCTTCCACTCCACCATGGAATTCAGCTCCGTAGAGAGGCTGTTCTCAACTTCGCTATTTCCTTCTCGCAGCCGCCGAGTTTGCGATTGAGCATAACGACTTGTTTTTTAACTGCCAGATACGGAATCAGGCTAATCACAATCCCCGTGAGGCCGCCGAGCAGGAAAAAACCCGACAATAACACCCCGAGATTGGCCGTCGGCAGCGAAAAACCAAAAAAACTGGCCGCTACCTCCACGTCGTTATCCAGTGCCAGCCAGGCGCCTATAGCCGCGGCAACGCCAAATAATGATAGATAGAAAATCCACTTTAGTTTATACATAGCGTCAACTATAAAGGCCCCAACTGGGTTTCCACAATAGCGAAAACCGATGCCAGCACTGCATCGATAGACATTGCCGTACTGTCGAGAATATGGGCATCGTCCGCCGGTTTTAAAGGGGCGGCGGCGCGATTTTTATCGCGCCCATCTCGTGCCACTATATCTTCCAGGATAGCATCGAAACAGGCCGACTCACCTTTTTCCCGCAATTGCTGGTAGCGCCGGCGGGCGCGCTCCTCGGCGCTGGCCGTAAGAAAGATCTTCACTTGCGCCGCCGGAAAGACCACCGTGCCCATATCGCGCCCGTCCGCCACTAGGCCTGGGGGCTGGCGAAAGGCTCGCTGGCGCTCCAGCAAAGCGCCGCGAACGCCGGGGTAAGCCGCTACGCGGGAAGCGTTCATACTGACTGTTTCCGAACGTATCCGCTCGGTGACATCCTGTCCCTGTAAAACAATCCGCAGAGTCTCGCCATCGGTCTCAAATAGGACCTCCAACGATTCAGCAACGGCGGTCAGCGCTGCCTCGTCGTCCATTGCTACCCCCTGTAGAGCGCCGGCCAGTGCCGTCAGCCGATAAAGCGCTCCGCTGTCGAGCATATGAAAGTTAAGTTTTTGCGCCAATAGTTGGCTGATAGTTCCCTTGCCCGAACCGCTGGGCCCATCTATTGTAATTACCGGATTTGACATAGGTTATTAAAATTTCCCGTATCTATTGCTTCTACTTCTTAGTAAACAGCTCGTCACTCAATAATCGACGCGGCAATTTCCCGGCACACAGCCACCGGGTCCACCGCCTGGGTGATGGGACGCCCTATTACCAGGTAGCTGCTGCCCGCCGCCGCGGCATCGGCAGGGGTGACTATCCGCCGCTGGTCATCCTCGGTACTTGCCGTCAAAGCCCCGCTGGCGGGAGTCCTTATGCCTGGAGTGACCAGACAAAAATCCTGCCCAAGTTCACGCCGCAGCAACACAGCCTCCCGCGCCGAGCAGACAACGCCGTCCAGCCCGCAGACCTGAGTCAAGCGGGCCAGGCGCAGCACCTGGGTCTCGGGGGCGACGTCCACTCCCACCTCAGCCAGGTCATCCGCCTCCATGCTGGTCAGGACAGTCACACCTATGAGCAGCGGCACTGGCCCCTGCCGGCTGTCGAGAACCTCCCGCGCCGCTTGCATCATGCGCCGGCCGCCACTGGCATGGACATTCACCATCCAGACACCGATGTCAGCAGCCATATTCACCGCCCTGGCCACCGTATTAGGAATATCGTGAAATTTCAAATCGAGAAAGATATCGAAACCCCGCGCCGTCAGTTCGGTAACGATCCTTGGACCACAGGCAGTAAACAATTCCTTGCCGACTTTTAACCGACAGAGGGCGGGGTCTAGGCGCGCGGCCAGCGACAGCGCGGCTTCGGCACTGTCGTAGTCCAACGCGACGATTATACGCGGATCCGCCGCACCGGCCTCCCGCCCATTGGATTCATTTGCTGCTATCACCCTTGTCCCCCCTTCTGTTCACACAAACCTTTATTGCCTGCGCGCCAACAGTCCGCAGATATCGGCAAGCTGTCGAAATATAATCCGACCGCTACAAACACTTTACCCCGGCAGTACGCAAAAGCCGGAAATAAGAAAATGCCCGGGCTTGAAATCCGGGCACCTTACATTACGTTGAACAAATCAAAATAAAATATAAAACAGGCTTGTGCTGTCACCACCTCAGAACAGTCGTGCGGACACAGCATTCACCTCATTTGAGCTGTAGTTTATCACGGTTCTTGGCTAAGATCGCCGGACCGATGCCCTTCACCTCCAGTAGCTGCTCAACAGACTCAAAACGCCCGTTGGACTGACGCCAGGCTACGATTGCCTCGGCTTTCTTAATGCCGACACCGCTGAGTGTGAGAGCGATGGATTGTGCGTCCGCCGAGTTGATGTTCACTCCGGTGGAAACCGTTGGCGGCGACTCGGAAGTGCCGGGAGCCAAAACGGGGGGAGCGGCAAACGCGAAGGGTACGCAAAGGGACAGCAATAGAGACACAATCAGAGAAGAAACAGCCTGTTTCATAACAAACCTCCATGTAATTGGCAATGTTTTTCAACCCGCAATGGGTTTTATCGGTAACAGGTTGTACAAAATCGACCACTATTAATCATTGTACAAATAACACTTTAGAAGCATAAGTTTCGGGGTTCAATTTGGAGCCGCCCGCCCCACGCCCCCTTACATTGAACACAACTCCCTTGTGTTCCGGCCGACATCCCTGTCTCTACAACACGTCGAACATTAATCCCTCATGTTCCGAGCGGCTTCCTTGCCTGTACGCGTTGATCACAGATTCCTTCTGTTATTGGCCGACATCCTTGTTTCCACGATTCCGGATGATGTGATCCGGGTACCTGGTCCCTTAACTGCAGAACCCCGAAACTTGCGTACAGAATACTAGAATTGCGATCAAAAACCAGTGGCAAATCTCCCCTATAGGGGTGAGATAAATCTCGCACGATGTAGTCGATTTCCTACAAAAGTGGCAATTGCCGGGGCAGATTTCTCAGAAACCTCCGAAAAAGGCTGAAAAGTGAGTATCTCCCCTGCCGCTGGAAACGTGACTGTCTTGTTTATCGTTGCAAACGTTGGAAACATGACTGTCTTGTTTATCGTTGGAAACGTGACTGTCTCAATTGTGGATGCAAACGTGGGTGTCTCGATTATGGATGCAAACGTGGGTGTCTCGATTGTGCATTGAAAAAGTCGGGGGGAGTTAATGAGTGTGAGAGTTCTCCCGTCGGAAGGACGGGAGAATTGGAGCTATTACTGGTTCAGCATCGGATGCAATAAAACAGCTGGAAAATGATTTTTATTTAACTTCCTTTGCCTTTGAGGACCGCTTCCAGATCCACTGCACCCCAGTGCGGAAAATGCTTGCGCACCAGGGCGTTCAACTCCAGCTCAAATGCCGTGATCGCCTGGGGATCCAGTTTGTCTATCCGCGCCTGACTCAGACCTTCCGAAACCATGCCGGCCCCCACCGTGATATTGGAAATCCGGTCAATAATAATGAAGGCGCCTGTCTGTCTGTTTTTGCTGTAGGGATCAAATACCACCGGTTGTTCCAAAACGACTTCCACCAGGGCGATATCATTTAGGTGCAATAGGTCTGCGTCGTGGTGCCCCTGTGTGTTTACGTCGATTCGGTAGTCGATTGAGCCAACTTGGCCCGGCGTGGTTTTACTGGCAAATTTAAACAGGTATTGACGCCCCGGCTGCAACGCCGCCTCCGACATCCACACGACATGGGCTTTCATGTGATTACTTTGCAATACATCGGTGTCATTTGAAACCACGACGTCGCCGCGACTGATATCGATTTCGTCGTCCATGGTCAGGGTTACCGCCTGGCCGGCAAACGCGCGGTTAAGGCTGCCTTCACCGGGCTCCTTGCCAATTCCCGCATCATAGGTAACGATGGATTTGACCCGGCTTTTTTTCCCCGACGGCAGTACTTTTACCGCATCTCCTACGTTGACTACACCGGATGCCACGGTGCCGCAAAAACCACGAAAGTCCAGGTTCGGACGATTGACGTATTGGACCGGGAAGCGAAAATCAGTGAGGTTTCTGTCAGCGGCTATTTCAACGGTTTCGAGAATTTCCATCAATGGCTTGCCTTGAAAATCTTCCCGATACCAAGGTGTTTTATCGCTGAAGTTGACCACATTGTCACCCTCCAGCGCCGAAATAGGCACAAACCGGATGTCCTGCATACCCAGTTTTTCACTGAAAGTAATATAGTCCGATTTTATTTTTTCGAAAATCGCCCGGCTGAAATCCACCAGATCCATTTTATTGATCGCCACCACAATGTGCTTGATCCCCAGCAACGAGGCGATATAGCTGTGGCGACGGGTTTGCGTCATAACACCGTGGCGGGCGTCGATAAGTATGATCGCCATATCACAGGTGGAAGCCCCTGTGGCCATGTTGCGGGTGTACTGCTCGTGCCCGGGCGTATCGGCGATAATGAATTTACGCCGCGCCGTGGAAAAGTACCGGTAGGCCACATCGATGGTAATGCCCTGTTCGCGCTCGGCCTGAAGGCCGTCGACCAGCAGCGCCAGGTCCAGCTTTTCACCGGTGGTGCCGTGCCGGGTGGAATCCGATTTGACGGCGTCCAGCTGGTCTTCGTAAATCATTTTCGAGTCGTGCAGTAAACGTCCGATCAGAGTGCTTTTGCCATCGTCGACACTGCCGCAGGTAAGAAAGCGCAACAGCTCTTTTTGCTCGTGTTGCGCCAGGTAGGCATTGATATCTTCGGCGATAAGTTCCGACTGATGCGACATGGTTAAAAATACCCCTCTTGCTTTTTCTTTTCCATCGATCCGGCGCTGTCGTGGTCGATGACACGCCCCTGGCGCTCGGACGTCTTGGTCAGCAACATTTCCTGAATAATTTCAGGCAGTGTGGTCGCCGTAGATTCCACCGCCCCGGTCAGGGGGTAACAGCCGAGGGTGCGAAAGCGCACCATTTTGTTTTCGATTTTTTCCCCGGGTTCAATCGACATACGCTCGTCATCCACCATGATCAGTACACCGTCGCGTTCAACCACCGGCCGCTCGGCGGCAAAGTACAGGGGAACAATGGGAATACTTTCCAGGTGAATGTACTGCCAGATATCCAACTCGGTCCAGTTCGAGAGCGGAAACACGCGGATGCTTTCGCCCTTGTCGACCTTGCCATTGTAGATGCTCCACAACTCAGGACGCTGGTTTTTTGGATCCCAGCGATGATTCCTGTCCCGAAATGAATAGACCCGTTCCTTGGCTCGGGATTTTTCCTCATCGCGCCGCGCGCCACCAAAAGCGGCGTCGAAACCGTATTTATCCAGTGCCTGTTTCAAGCTCTCGGTTTTCATAATATCTGTGTGCTTGGCACTGCCGTGAACAAACGGGCTGATACCCATATCCACACCTTCCTGGTTGATGTGTACCAACAGATCCCAGCCCAGTTCTTTGACTCGCTTATCACGAAATTCTATCATCTCGCGAAACTTCCAGGTGGTATCCACATGCAACAGGGGAAACGGTGGTTTGCCCGGGTAGAATGCTTTCAACGTCAGGTGCATCATCACCGCTGAATCTTTGCCGATCGAATAGAGCATCACCGGATTTTCAAACTCGGCGGCCACTTCGCGGATAATGTGGATGCTTTCAGCTTCCAGTTGTTGCAAGTGCGTCAAATTAAATTCAGTAGACATTATTTTTTCTGACTGGATGATTAGTTATCGAGTGGGTAAAGGGGGGCCCACCCCCGCATGTGCGTTCGGTTCGCATTATAAGGTATAAAGAAAGTGCAGCTATGTATTATATACTTCTAACCTTATGCCAGCCTGTTGCGCCAGCCGGTCAAATCCGGGAAACGAAGTGGCGACATTATTGCACTCGCGAATACGGATAGCCGAGTTCGCCCGCAGCCCGGCCACAGCAAAGGCCATGGCGATGCGGTGGTCACCGTGACTATCAACAACCCCACCCGCCATCTGACCGCCTTCGATTTCTATGCCGTCGGATCGCGGGTCGGCTTTTATCCCCAGCACCCGCAGACCGTCAGCCATTGCCTGAATACGGTCGCTCTCCTTGACCCGCAGTTCTTCGGCACCGGTCAAAACTGTTTTACCTTGCGCACAGGCCGCCGCCACAAACAGCACGGGAAACTCATCAATTGCCAGGGGCACCTGGTCGCGCGGGATACTAATACCGATTAAAGGTGCGTGGCGTACCCGGATATCGGCCACGGGTTCACCGCCGACGATGCGCTCGTTGGACAACGTTATATCGGCGCCCATAAGCCGTAAAATATTGATAACACCATTGCGCGTCGGGTTTATTCCGACATGGGTCAGCGTCAAGTCGGAATCCGGCGCAATCGAGGCCGCCACCATAAAAAAGGCCGCCGAAGAGATATCCGCCGGCACTTCAATATCGGTGGCAACCAGTCTGCCACCCCCCTGTAGTTCTACCCGGGCGCCCTCGCGTTCGACGTTGTAACCA
Source organism: Exilibacterium sp. (assembly GCA_037384225.1). Classification (GTDB taxonomy): domain Bacteria; phylum Pseudomonadota; class Gammaproteobacteria; order Pseudomonadales; family Cellvibrionaceae; genus JARROD01. The sequence continues at coordinate 31,999 of JARROD010000062.1, read as the reverse complement.
AAGCCTGCCAACATGCGTTCGGTATGGTCGCGGGTCGGTGCCGGTTCGGTGACACTGACCTTTCCCTCTGCATAGAGTCCCGCCAGCAGTAGACAGGATTTAACCTGAGCACTGGCCATCGGCAGGTTGTAGTCGATACCGGTCAACCGGGCACCGCCTTTGATTTTTACCGGCGGCAGCCCGCCGGCGGCGGTTTCAATGTTTGCGCCCATTTCCCGTACCGGGTCGGCCACCCGGTTCATCGGCCGTTTCGACAGGGATTCATCACCGGTTAATTCCGTGTCAAACGCCTGTCCCGCCAGTAATCCTACCAACAGTCGCATCGCGGTGCCGGAATTGCCCAGATAGAGAGACCCCGCCGGTGGCCGCAGGCCCTTGAGACCAACCCCGTGAATCCGCAGCCGTCCCTGGTCCGGTCCCTCGATGACCACCCCCATATCGCGAAACACCTGCATGGTCGCCAGCGCGTCCTCGCCCTCGAGAAACCCCTCCACTTCGGTGATACCCTCCGCCAGCGAGCCCAGCATTACCGAGCGGTGGGAAATGGATTTGTCACCGGGCACTCGAATGGTTCCGCTGACACAACCACCGGCATGTACACAATATTCTATGGATTTGTCCTGCATGGGGTCACTATAAGCCTGTCTGGTTAGCATCTTGGTAAAATGATCCCGCGCCGCCTTGGCGCGGGTGAAAATTCGCAGCAGTTGTTCGCTGTCCTGGGTTTCGATCGCCCGGCGCAGCACCGCGATATTATCACTGAATAGGTCCAGTGCTTTCAGTATACTGTGGCGGTTTGCCCGCATAATATCGTGCCACATCACCGGGTCACTGGAAGCGATGCGGGTAAAGTCGCGAAACCCCCCGGCGGCATAGCGGAAAATATTTTCGTTTTCGGCATCGTTGGCCAGGGTATCGACCAGGGAATAGGCAATAATATGCGGCAGGTGGCTGGTGGCGGCCAGCACTTCGTCGTGCTCGGCGACTGACATTTCCAGCACTTCCGCACCCACGGCCCGACTGGCGTACACTGCCCTTGACACTGGCGCCGTCGGTTACCGTCACCGTCTCGGCCACACACTCACGCACCTGTTCCAGTACCTGGGTTATGGCGAGTGTGGGCACGGCGATAAAGATGACGTCCCCCGCCCTCAACTCAGAGGCCACTTCACTTATCCCGGTACAGACGCGGTCTACCACCCCGAGGCGCAGCGCCTCCCTGCCAGTCTCTGGCCGCCGTACAACGCCGATGGTTTCAACACAGCCACCCCTTGCCTTCAGCGCCGCCGCCAGGCTGGAACCTATCAGGCCCACCCCGACAACGACCAGCTTGTTGATTATCATGGTTGCACAGTTATCCTTTAATTATTGCCGGTTAAAGAACCGCTTTCGGGTAAGACCCCAGTACCTTCAAATCCGAGGCCCTTTCGCCTACAGCCTGCAGCGCCGCGTGCACCTCATCACTGTCTTGATGCCCAGCAAAATCGATAAAAAAGACATAGTTCCAGGCGCCGGAATGAGAGGGCCGGGTTTCCACCCGGGTTAAATCCACTTTGTTGCGCTGGAACGGCTCCAGCAAGTCGTGCAACGCGCCCGGTTTATTGCGCATGGAGACCACAATCGACGATTTGTCGCAGCCACTGGCCGATACCTCCTCAGTGCCGATCACCAGAAACCGGGTCGAGTTATCGGGCTGGTCCTCAATTTTTTCCGAGAGTATTTTCAGATCGTAGAGCTCGGCTGCCATTTCGCCGGCAATCGCCGCTGAATTCCACTCGCCTTTAATGCGCTTGGCGGCTTCGGCATTGCTGTTGACAGCAATGCGCTCGGCCTGGGGATAGTGGGAATCGAGCCACTTGCGGCACTGGGCCAGGGACTGGGAATGGGAATAAATACGGGTAATATGATCTGTATTTGTCACCTCTGAAACCAGCAGGTGCTGGTGAATACGCAGCTCCACTTCACCGCATATTTTAAGGTTGGACTCCATAAAATTATCCAACGTATGGTTAACCACGCCCTCAGTGGAATTTTCCACCGGCACCACACCGTAATTGGCGGCTCCGGCTTCGACTTCGCGAAACACTTCATCGATAACGGCCATGGGTACACAGTCCGCCGAATGCCCGAAATGCTTGATCGCCGCCTGTTGGGTAAAGGTCCCTTCGGGCCCCAGGAACGCCACTTTTATCGGCAGCTCAAGGGCCAGGCAGGCTGACATAATTTCTCTGAACAGACGCGCCATTTCTTCATCCGTCAGCGGACCGGTGTTGCGCTCCATCACTTTGCGCAAAACCTGCGCCTCGCGCTCGGGTCGATAATAGGTGGCGGCACCGGCCCCCCGACCTTGCGCTTCGGATTGTTTCACCGCCGCCACACGTTTGGCGCAGCGGGCCCGCTCACTGATCAGCTCACCGATTTTCAGGTCGATCGCATCGATACGATCTCGCAAACCGGCCAGCTCATCGGCGTTGTCCGGTTCCTTCTGTTCAGGACCACTGTTGGACACATCTGCCATAGCATCTACTCTGGGGAAACTTCCGATTCGTCGCCATTGTGCGCTTCGCCTGCGGCGGATTCGTCGCTGCTGTGCGCGTCGTCTACGACGGATCCATCACTGGCGGCGGTCTCCTCAATGCGCTCGACACCCACCAGGTGTTCACCCTTGCGCAGCTTGATCATCCGCACCCCCTGGGTGTTGCGCCCGAGCACTGAAACCTCATCGACACGGGTTCTGACCAGGGTGCCCTGGTCGGATATCAACATGATTTCGTCACCGTCAAACACCTGCACGGCCCCGACCAACTCGCCGTTGCGTTCACTGGTCTGCATACCGATAACCCCGAGTGACCCCCGCCCTTTGGTCGGAAAATCCATCACATCGGTACGCTTGCCGTAGCCGTTTTCACTCACCGTCATCACCTTGCCGCCTTCGAAGGGGATCACCATTGATATCACCTTTTGCCCGTCCTGCAGCTTGATACCCCGTACACCGCGGGAAACCCGCCCCATGGCGCGCACGTCGGTTTCCTTGAATCTGGCCGCCTTGCCGCTGGAGGACATCAAAATCACATCGCAGTTGCCGTCAGTAATCGCCGTGCCGACCAAATTGTCCCCCTCGTCCAGTTCTATCGCCCTCAGGCCCACACTACGAGGGCGAGAAAACTGCGACAACGATGTTTTCTTAACGGTTCCATTGGCGGTGGACATAAAGATAAAATGCTGATCGTCATACTCTTTCACCGGTAGAATTGACGTAATGCGCTCCCCCTCCTCCAACGGCAGCAAGTTGACCATGGGGCGACCGCGGGACTGGCGCCCGGCCACAGGAATCTGATAAACCTTGAGCCAGTACACCTTGCCGGCGTTGGTAAAGCACAGCAGGGTATCGTGGGTACTGGCGATCAACAGGTGTTCGATAAAATCCTCATCTTTAACCTTGGTCGCCGCCTTGCCCATGCCCCCGCGTCGCTGAGCCTGATAGGCGTCCAGGGGCTGGGTTTTGGCGTAGCCGGTGTGGGAAATGGTCACCACCCGCACCTCTTCGGAGATCAGGTCCTCAATGGTCAAATCCTGTTTCGAACTCTCGATCGCGGTACGGCGATCATCGCCGTATTCGTTGCCGACCTTTTCCAGTTCTTCCCGGATTACCTGCATCAGCCGCTGCGGATTACCCAGAATCAACATATACTCAGCGATCTGCTCCAGCCGCTCGCGATACTCACCCAGCAGTTTGTCGTGCTCCATCCCGGTCAGACGGTGCAGGCGTAAATCGAGTATCGCTCCGACTTGCGCCGGGGACAGATAATAACGGCCATCGCGCAGGCCGTAATGATCTTCCAGTTCATCGGGGCGACAGGCGTCGGCACCGGCGCGCTCCAGAAATTCACTCACATCACCCACCGGCCAACCGCGGGCCAATAGGGCCTCGCGAGCATCGGCCGGGGTGGATGAACTTTTTATCAACTCGATAACAGCATCGATATTGGCAATGGCAATCGCCAGGCCTTCCAGCACATGCCCACGTTCGCGGGCCTTGCGCAACAAATAAACAGTGCGTCGCGTGACCACTTCGCGGCGGTGCAGGATAAAGTATTCCAGCAGCTGCTTCAGGTTCAGAATCTTCGGCTGGCCGTCCACCAGCGCCACCATATTGATGCCGAACACGTTTTCCAGACTGGTCTGGCTGTAGAGATTGTTGAGCACCACCTCGCCCATCTCCCCGCGCTTGAGTTCGATCACCACCCGCAACCCATCTTTGTCGGATTCATCGCGCAGTTCGGAAATGCCTTCTATTTTCTTTTCTTTAACCAGTTCGGCGATGCGCTCAATCAACCGTGCCTTGTTGAGCTGGTAGGGTATTTCGGAAATGATAATGGTTTCTTTATTGCTCTTGTCATCGCGTTCAATGTCGGCCTTGGCGCGCACGTAAATACGCCCGCGCCCGGTACGGTAGGCCTGCACAATACCTGCGCGACCGTTGATAATGCCGCCGGTAGGAAAATCCGGGCCGGGGATAATCTCCATCAACTCGTCGACGTTGGTATCGGGGTTTTCGATCAGAGCCAGGCAACCCTTGATCACTTCACGCAGATTGTGGGGAGGGATATTGGTGGCCATGCCCACGGCAATACCGGAAGAGCCGTTTACCAGCAGGTTCGGTACCCGTGACGGCAGCACTTCGGGGATCAGTTCTGTGCCATCATAGTTTTCAACGAAATCCACCGTTTCCTTGTCCAGGTCAGCCAGCAGATCGTGGGAAATCTTGGCCATACGGATCTCGGTGTAACGCATGGCTGCCGCGCCGTCGCCGTCAATGGAGCCGAAGTTGCCCTGGCCGTCCACCAACATATAGCGGAGCGAAAATGACTGCGCCATACGCACAATGGTGTCATAGACGGCGGCGTCGCCGTGGGGATGGTATTTACCGATGACATCCCCCACCACCCGGGCGGATTTTTTGTAAGCTTTATTCCAGTCGTTGCCGAGTTCACTCATGGCGTAGAGCACACGCCTGTGCACCGGTTTCAAGCCATCGCGAACATCCGGCAAAGCCCGCCCCACAATAACGCTCATGGCGTAATCGAGATAGGATTGCTTCAGCTCATCCTCAATATTGACTGGTAAGATTTCTTTCGCTAGTTCGCCCATAAACTACGACTTTCCTAATAATATCAACACCTGAAACCCACCGGCTCCCGGCACGCGCCCTTGGCACTGGAACCAATGCCTCTTAACACGGCGGGGAATGGCGGGTCAGCCAATCCGGCCAAAAGCGGACCGGCCAAAAGCGGAATAGTACCATGAAATCAGTAAGATAGGCACACTTACTATGCTCTTGGAATGAGATTGGGGGTATACTTCCAGCCCGCTGTGACAAAATCGCTACCACTAACGGACAAATAGCCATGCCAAACCCCCTGTCTATTGACCTGTTGATTAACGCCCGCTGGATCGTTCCTGTCATTCCGGAAAACCAGATTTTCGAACACTGCAGCCTCGCTGTCGACAAAGGCAACATCCTTGCCCTGGTGCCGCAACAGGAAGCCGCCAAACGCTTTATCGCCACCGAGACCCTGGATTTGGGCCAGCACCTGCTGATACCCGGCCTCGTCAACACCCACTGTCACTCCGCCATGAGCCTGCTGCGCGGCTACGCCGACGATATAGAACTGCAGGAGTGGCTGGAAAAACATATCTGGCCGGCGGAAATGAAATGGGTCGGCCCGCAGTTTGTCAAAGACGGCACTGAGCTGGCGCTGGCGGAGATGCTGCGCAGTGGCACCACCTGTTTCTCTGACATGTATTTTTACCCGGAACAAGTCGCCGCCGTCGCGCAGCATGCCGGCGCCCGCGCCCAGGTCAACTTTCCGGTGCTGGACTTCCCCAGCGTCTGGGCCCGGGGAGCCGATGAATACATAAACAAAGGGCTGGCACTGCACGATGACTACCGCTCCAGCGAATTGATCACTATCGGTTTCGGTCCCCACGCGCCCTACACCGTCTCCGACCAGCCGCTGCAGCGCATATCCACCCTGGCAGAGGAAATGCAAGCCCCGGTAAAGAGTCACCTGCACGAAACCGCAACCGAAGTGGAAACGGCGCTGAGCAGTACCGGGCAGCGCCCCAGCCAGCGGCTGCAGGAATTGGGGCTGCTCTCGCCGCTGAGCCAGTGTGTCCACATGACCCAGGTTGATGACCTGGATCTGGAAATACTGCGGGAATCCGGCGCCCATGTCATTCACTGCCCGGAGTCCAATCTCAATCTGGCCAGCGGTTTCTGCCCCGTCGATCGCCTACTGAACGCCGGCATCAATGTCGCGCTGGGCACCGACGGTGCGGCCAGCAACAACGACCTGGATCTACAGGGTGAAATGCAAACGGCGGCCTTACTGGCAAAAGGGGTGGCCGGCAACGCCGCCGCGCTGGACGCCCACCAAACCCTGCGCCTGGCAACGCTCAACGGCGCCAGAGCCATGGGGCTGGAACAGCGTATCGGCAGCCTGGAGGTGGGCAAAGCCGCCGATATGTGTGCCATCGACATGGATACACTGGAAGCGACACCTATGTATAATCCGGTCTCACTGCTGGTTTACACCCGTTGCAGCCACCGGGTCAGCCATGTCTGGGTCAACGGCAAGCCGCTGCTGAAAGACAGAAAACTGCAGACTTTGGCGGAACACGAAATAATCACCAAGGCTCGGAGTTGGCAGGAAAAATTAACGGCACAGTAACTTTTAAATAAAATGTGTAACTGCTCAATAACCCGGGGTATTGTGCCTTCGGTCCGGCGGCCATCCGCCTGACATTGTGCCGACCCCGAGTTATTGAAAAGTTACCAAAGACTGGAGACAGCGCCATTATGCTAAACGTCGACAACGCTGAAGTCGCCAAATTCGAAGCTCTCGCCAGCCGCTGGTGGGATAAAAGCGGCGAATTCAAGCCTTTGCACGATATCAACCCCCTGCGCAGCAACTATATCGACAGTCGCTCACCGGTGGCCGAGCAAAAAGTCCTGGATGTCGGCTGCGGCGGCGGCATTCTCTGTGAATCCCTCAGCCACCGCGGCGCCGAGGTGACCGGCATCGATATGGGGGAAGCCCCGCTCAAAGTGGCCCGGCTACACGGGCTGGAAACCGGCCTGGACATCGACTACCGGCAGGTCTCCGCCGAAGAACTGGCCCAGCAACAGCCCGCCCATTACGATATTGTCACCTGCCTGGAAATGCTGGAGCATGTACCGCAACCGGACTCCGTCATTCAAGCCTGCGCCAAGCTGGTAAAACCCGGCGGCGACCTGTTTTTTTCCACCCTCAACCGCACCCCGAAAGCCTACGCCTTCGCCGTTGTCGGTGCTGAATATATATTGAAACTGCTTCCCAAAGGCACCCATGAATACGGCCGCTTTATCCGCCCCTCGGAACTCGCCGGCTGGCTCCGCGAGGCCGGACTGGAACTGGAAAACCTCTGTGGCATCACCTATAACCCCATCCTGCGTCAATACAGGCTCAACCCCGACGACGTCGATGTCAACTATCTGGTACACGCCAGAAAACCCACTTAGAATGACCGAAAACAATGTCCACGCAACCAGACACCGCCAACACCGCCCTCATCAAAGCTGTCTTATTTGACTTGGATGGAACCCTGCTCGATACCTGGCCCGACTTCGAAGTGGTGCTCAACCGTTTGCTTAAAGAGGAAAATAAGGCGCCGCTGGATGCCGGCCTGATCCGCGCCACGGTTTCAAACGGCGCCCGCGCACTGGTTACGCTCGGATTCGGCATAGAACCGGACCATGCCGAATTCGAACCCCTCAGAGAACGTTTGCTCGCCCACTACAGCAACCACCTGGCTGTACATACCCGCCCCTTCCCCGGTATCGAAGAACTCCTGAAAAAACTGGGCCAACACCAACTGCCCTGGGGGATAGTCACCAACAAACCCTTTATCTATGCGCAACCGCTGCTGCGCCAATTGGACCTGGAGCCCGCCCCTGGCACACTGATCTGTCCCGAACATGTAAAAGAAAGAAAACCTCACCCGGAGTCACTTTACCTGGCCTGTGAACAACTCGGCTGCGCGGCGAACAACTGCATTTATATCGGCGATCACCGCCGCGACATTGATTGCGGCAAAAACGCCGGGGCAAAAACCATCGCCGCCGCCTATGGTTATATCGATAACCGAAGGGAGGCAGAAAGCTGGCAGGCGGATCATACTGTTGATTCAGCCTACGAACTCTGGCCGTTGATTGAGAACTATTTGAGCGACGCGGCCACGGGTAACCGGAAGTTATTTCGTCCATCGCCCTTAGTATAAAAAATTAATCTTGTACGTAATCAGGTGTTCCCTGTTTTTAACCGCGTATAACCTTTATCATCTACAATCAGTAATATAACTTTTACTGTCGCATACAATTAGAAGCCTTGACTCCTATGAATAATATTGCCGACATGCAGGCACCACTAAAATACCAGGCCCCAGAACAACTGTTACAGGGCAAAGTGATTGCTGTGACCGGCGCAGGTGATGGTATCGGCCGGGTGGCTGCAAACACCTTTGCCGCCTACGGCGCCACGGTGATTTTACTGAGCCGCACCATTGCCAAACTGGAATCGATTTACGACGAAATTGAAAACAACGGCTACCCGCAACCCGCCATCTACCCGATCAATTTCGAAGGCGCGGTGGAAAAAGACTACGAGGATATGCATCATACCCTCGACAACGAGTTCGGGCGTTTAGACGGGCTGCTTCACAACGCCAGCGAACTGGGACAGCGCACTCCCATCGCCAACTACTCTATCGATGTCTGGCAACAGATTTTACAGGTCAATCTAACCGCGCCGTTTTTAATGACGAAAGCGCTGCTGCCGTTGCTGGAAAAATCGACGGACAGCTCAATTATATTCACCAGTTCATCAGTGGGCCACAAGGGTCGCGCTTACTGGGGTGCTTATGCCGTTTCCAAAGCGGGTACTGAAAACCTAATGCAAACGCTTGCCCAGGAACTGGAGGGAACGACTGCGGTACGGGTCAACAGTGTCAATCCAGGGCCCACAAGAACCAAAATGCGTGCCGCGGCTTATCCGGCGGAAGATCCCGCGACATTAAAAACACCGCAAGACCTGATGGGGCTATATCTGTATTTAATGGGGCCTGACAGTAAAGGCGTAAGCGGACAACAGTTTGACGCTCAACCCAAACCCTAAGGCATGCACCAAACCCTAAGGGACATGCACGAAATAACTTCCAGCGCCGCTACTCCTGAATGACATCCTCGGAAAAGGGATCGATTGCAGGAGACAGCTTACCAGCTGCGCTGCTTTCGCCCCTGGTCTGTGTGCCATTGTTCTCCACAAACGTGTTCTCCCCGGCGCCCTCCGCCGGATATTCGAAATCAGTCCAGACACTGTGCACTATCCCCTGCCGCATTGATAACCGCAGTTGACGCTGAAAACTCTTTTTGTCTCGATACTGAAACAACAACAGTATCCGAAAACGGCTGCTGTGCTGCTCCTCAAACTGATAAACCCAGGTCTGGGTATCATCTCCCTGGGCCGCGTTGATCCGTTGCGGCTCTCCCAAGTATTGCCGCAACCATTCGCTGCTGGTATAACCGGGGCGAATACGACTCAACAGCTGCTCAGACACCGGCCCACGGCCGCCCTCATAGACAATAGCGTTACGTATATCGACAATACTGCACCCGGTAAGCAGGCCACTACCAATACACGCCAGACAGAAAGCCCGCAAAATTGTTATCGCCGCCATACCGATCAGGCCACGTCCTTGGAAAAACCACCGCTACGCATCAATACCATCAGCGATGCCTCAGCACGGGAAAGCCCGCAACTGCGCGCTATCTCATCGGCCCCCAAGCCGGCATTCAACAACCTTATCGCATTCTGGTAAGAGAGCTGATCGACATCCTGACTTTCCAACTGTTCCTGTTTCGACACGGTTTTATCGAGTTCGGAGACGGTGAGATTGAGCTTGTGTTCAATCGCCAGCAAGCGCTGCCCCATTCCGATCGAGCCGCTCTTGGCCACCTGCAACTCCTTATTCATACGCTGGTAAAGCGTCTGTGTGGCCTGAAGCTGCCGCCGCGAGCGATGCAAACAGAAACACGCCAGCATCAACCCCAGCAAACTGATTGACACGCCGCCGATCAGGGCCACCTCCAACCACACCTTGTCCATCCACTGCGCCGCTATCATGGCCTCACCTTTTTAAATCGTTTAGAACAGACTGCCCCAACCGCTGCGGCAGCTTTCCACACATTTCTGTTATACACTTTCCAACTCGGCCCACTCTTCATCGGTCAGCAGTTTATCCAGTTCGATAAGAATCAACAGTTCATTGTTTTTATGACATACACCCTGGATAAATTTTGCGCTTTCCTCATTGCCGACATTGGGTGCGGTTTCGATTTCCGACTGCCGCAAGTAAACCACTTCCGCCACACTGTCAACGAGAATACCTATAACGTGCTTGTCGGCCTCAATGATCACAATGCGCGTGTTGTCGGTGACTTCGCCCGGCTCCAGGCCGAAGCGGTGGCGGGTATCAATCACGGTCACCACATTGCCACGCAAATTAATAATGCCCAAGACATAGGCAGGCGCCCCCGGCACCGGTGCTATCTCCGAATAACGCAAAACTTCCTGCACCTGCATAACGTTTATGCCGTAGGTCTCCCCGGCAAGCTTAAACGTCACCCACTGCAACACAATATCCTCACTGGCGCTACTTTTTGTCGAACCGCTGGCCATATATAAATCCTCGGCATTAGAAACTATCGAAACAGTCTTATTATTTGAATTTCGCAAAAGCCTGCGCCTATACACTTACCTCAGCGTCGGCTTCCAGCAGTAATTTTCCCATCATCGGGATATCTATCAGCGCACACATATGGGATTTAACCGTTCCCGCCAGCCACGGCCGTTTCGAACGCTCGGTGCGCCACTTTACATCCCCCGGCTCCAGCGCTATCGGTTGGTTCACAGAATCCACCGCCAGCCCCCACTGCAAACCGTCAATTGAAATCACATACTTGGCCGTTTTCAGAAAACTTTCATGGTAGCGTTCCGGCATAACAAACTTTGCGGTGTTCACCGTGCGGACCCTGCCCATCGGGGTCGGTTGTAACCCCATAAACCAATCCGCCTGGCCAAAAATGGGGGTCAACGCCTCATTTAACGGTTGTATCTGTCCCAAAGCGATCAAGGGCACCGCCAGTGTCAATCCCGATACCTTGAACAATAATGCCTCAAACTTTTGCTGCGCCCACACCGGCCGGCCGTTATCCAACCAGCGCAGATTTTCAGCGGTGACCGCTTCTGCTCCCGGTACCTCCCCGGACAGCTGCTCTGCAAAAATCGTTGACAACTCTTCAGCCGTCGACTCTATTAGCGCCTCTACCTCGACAGACTCATTCAACGCCGGACGTTCCGCTATCGATACGTTATCAACTTCCGCTAATGGCTCTTTATTAACTTCCGCTAATGGCTCTTTATTAACTTCCGCTAATGGCTTTCTATTAACTTCCGCTAATGGCTTTCTATTAACTTCCGCTAATGGCTCTCTATCAACTTCCGCTAATGGCTCTTTATTACTCTCCGCTATCGGCTCTTTATTACTCTCCGCTATCGGCAATGGCCGGCTCTGCAGCAGTTTCGCTACCCGGGCCCGCGTTTGCGCAATAGACTCCAGCTCTGCATCGGTATAGGTGTCATCCTCCACCACCGGCTGCAACGCCGGCGCCGGCCGCGCCGTATCCCGCAACAAATCGTCCATATACTCCTGCAGCGCATCCTGCGGCGAACCGGACTTATTCATACCTAACCCGCCATAGAAGAACGCACATCGCTGCTCCCCGCCGTCAACAGCCACTTGTACAATGAGCGATATGCCTGCACACCGCGACTTTCCGGGTCAAACAAATGCGGGGGAATGCCAGCCCTGCTGGCGTCTCGAAACCGCGTATCCACCACCACCTTACCCGGCCAGGTATGCTGGGGGTAACTGTTGCGAATCGCCCGCAAACTGGTTACCGACGCCTGAGTGCGACGATCAAACATAGTCGGCACGATCGTATAATCCAACACTCGACTGCGGGAATGCCCCATCATCGCCAAAGTATGGACCATACGCTCCAAACCCTTTATCGCGAGAAACTCCGTCTGCACAGGAATGATTAACCGACCACAGGCCGCCAGCGCATTGATCATCAATACCCCAAGCAACGGCGGACTATCGATAATCACCACATCGAAATCCTCATACACCAGTGACAAAGACTTTGCGATCACCAGCCCCATTCCATCCTGACCAATTGCCTGACGCTCCAGCGTTGCCAGCGCCGTCGACGCGGGCAAAAGCGAAAGATTGTTATAAGGCGTAGCGACAATCAGCCGCCGCACCGATTCCGCTGTTAAAGACTTACGTTCCTTAAAGAGATTAAAACAACTCGACGTCAATTCGTCAGGATTTTGACGGAAATAACAGGACAACGAACCGTGGGGATCCAGATCCAACAGCAACACACGCTTGCCCTCCTCCGCGGCCAATCCGCCGAGTGCAACGCTGCTGGTGGTTTTACCCACACCGCCTTTCTGATTAGCTAGGGTCCAGACCTGCACGCGAATATACTCTCCGCACCATTTACAGTAAAACTGTCCAATAAAATTTTGACGTAATAACCGTTATACTTTTCTTATACGCAAACTTGATGCCTTAACATCAAAAAGGGGGCGGCAAGTCCCCCTCCGGGGCCCGGCCCGGCTTATTGAGAAGTTACCCGCCCCCTTTATAAGGCCCTGCTTATCAAGGGTTATTACGCGGCAATTGAGGATCGCTGGAAAACAGCAAGCCACCACCTTCCAACTCAATCGGTTTAGTGCTGCCAACCCGCTCTTTCTGCATCACCTCTCTCCCATCAGCTTCAGTCTGCACCGTATTTTCCGCTGTCGCAGACGCATCCGCCTGCTCCAGTCCCGGCTGCGGGTGAGTCTGGCTGCCGTCAGGCGCAGCCCCGGACAACATCCGCTCCAGGTCATCGGCCTGTTCGATTCCCGGCCGGTCAATTTTTTCCCGTGCAATCATCAACACCACCCGGCGGTTCTGCGCCCGCCCCGCCTCGGTACCATTATCGGCCACCGGCTGGTATTTCCCATAACCCACCGCCGACAGCCGCTGCGGCGCCACTCCGCCCTCCGCCAACAACTTCACCACCGCGGCGGCCCGAGCCGCAGACAGCTCCCAGTTGCTCGCATAGCGGAAGTTGTTGATGGGGATATTGTCGGTAAACCCCTCCACCTGAACAGGGTTGTCGAACCCTTTCAACTGTTGTGCTATTTGTTCGAATATTGTCTGTGCCTGGAGACTGGGGTCGGCACTGGCGGAGGCAAACAGAATGCTGGATTTCAATTCGAGTTGAAGCCAAAACTCGTTGCTATCGACTTTTACCAGTTGCTCGTCGATTAGGTCTGCGAATTTTTCCCTGAACCGCTGCGATAACTGTGGCAGGTCTGCGCTTTTCTCGAAAGCGCCGTCGCCGGTGAATTCGTTGCGCGGTACTTCGCCGCTGTCGATAGCGCTGGGATCGGCGGCGAGGGTAGGCTGGCCGACCTGAATCGGTTTCAGGGATTTAGCCGGCTGAGTATGAAAAGCATCCACAAGTGTGTCAGAAAGAATACGGTACTTACTTTCGTTGACCTGGGAAACAGAATACATCACCACAAAAAACGCAAACAGCAGCGTGATAAAGTCGGAGTAGGAAACCAACCAGCGTTCGTGACTGATGTTCAATTCTACCGGCCTGCGACGGGGCATAATTTATCTCAAATAGCCATTTAATTTGACTTCGATCGCGCGCGGATTCTCGCCCTCGGAAATGGCGATAATGCCTTCCAGGATCAATTCGCGAAACTGGGACTGCTCATTGACGCACATTTTTAATTTGTTGGCGACTGGCAGCAAAAACAGATTGGCGAAGGCGACCCCATAAATAGTGGCGACAAAGGCAATGGCGATTCCCGGCCCCAATTCGCTGGGGTCGGCTAGATTGCGCATAACGTGAATCAGGCCCATAACCGCGCCAATAATACCGATAGTAGGCGCATAGCCGCCCATGCTTTCGTAAAACTTCACCGCGTCCTGATCGCGCTGTTCGATAAGAATCAATTCTGTCTCGAGGACCCGTCGAATGGCGTCGGGCTCGGTGCCATCGACCAGCAGTTGCAGACCTTTTTGTGCGAAACCGTCGCGCTCTACTTCGGCCAGGGTTTCAAGGCCAAGCAATCCTTCCTTGCGTGCCGCCACAGCCCAGCGCACGATTTTATTGATCCCCTCCTGAAACGCCTGTGCCGGCGGTTGCACAATCCAGCGGAAAATCCCCAGCGCCCGACGCAGACACAGCATCGGTGTCTGCAGCATGGCCGCGCCGATGGTGCCGCCCAAGACGATGACCGCTGCCGGAGCGTTGACCAACGACTCCCAGGTGCCACCTTCCATAAAATTGCCGCCCAGGAGCGTGGCAAAACCGACGATAACGCCCAGTATGCTCAACACGTCCATATTAAGATTCCCATCCCCGTCTTTTTCCCAACCCAATATTGCATAGGTAGTCGCTCCGGCGATTAAAGCGCTTTGACCAATTCGGGGCCGATGTTTTTCAAGCTCAGAACCTGATCAGTAAGCCGCGCTTTTGCCACCGCCATGGGCATACCATAAATGACAGAACTTGCTTCGTCTTGGGACCAAATTACCGCGCCTCTTTCTTTTAGGAGTCTGGCGCCTTCGCAACCGTCCGCCCCCATACCCGTTAATACCACCCCCAACACTCTGTCGCCGTAGGCATTGGCCGCTGAGGCAAAGGTAATATCCAGCGATGGTTTGTAGTTTATGCGGGTGTCTCCAGGCAGGACTTTTACCGTTCCCTTGCCATGTTGATCCAGTATCAGTTGCCGACCACCGGGAGCCAGCAGGGCCAGCCCCGGGCGTAGACGATCACCGCTGCATGCTTCTCTGACGTCAATGGCGCACTGCCGATTAAGGCGCTCGGCAAACGCTTTGGTGAAATTTTCCGGCATATGCTGCACCAACAAAATGGGTACCGAAAAGTCGGCCGGCAGTTGGGTCAGCACGTCTGTCAAAGCCACGGGGCCACCGGTGGAGGCGCCGATAATCAAGACGCGGGTACGCCCCTTGAGGCTACGACCCGACTGCGGTTGTCGCGGCAGTGGCCGCGCCGCCGCGGAAGTCTGCGCCAGGGGGGGCGCCCGCCGGCCCTTAGACAGGGTCAGCAGACGCTCGTGGAGTTTGCCTTTCAACTGTACCGAGTCGCGGGAAATTTCCGCAAAGTTTTTCGGTATAAAGTCGACCGCACCGGCCTCCAGTGCGTCGAGCGTTACCCGTGCACCCTCGTAGGTCAGCGACGAAAACATGAGAATCGGCACCGGTCTCTGTGACATTATCGCGCGCACCGCGGAAACACCATCCAGCACCGGCATTTCGTAATCCATGGTAATGATATCGGGCTTGAGGCGTTGCGCCATATCGATTGCATCGCGCCCATTGGAAGCGACACCAATCACTTCGAGTTCCGGGTGTTCACCAATCATTTCTTTCAGGCGCGCCTGAAAAAAACTGGAGTCGTCAACCACAAGGACTTTTATCACCATAATTTCAGATCCCGCTCTCAGGCATGGCCCGCGTAACGTTTCAACATGCTGGGAACATCCAGGATCAATGCAATCGTGCCGTCGCCGGTGATGGTGGCACCCGCCATACCGGGGGTACCGTGAAGCATTTTCCCGAGCGGTTTTATCACCACCTCTTCCTGGCCGATCAATTGATCGACCACAAAGCCCACCCGCTGGGTGCCCACCGAAACGATGACGACATGCGCCAAATCGGAAACAGCGTCATAGGCGGCATCGTTTACCAGCCAGCGTTTCAAATGAAAAATGGGAATCGCTTTTTCGCGAATGGTTACACACTCCTGTCCATCGACGACATTGCTCTTGGTTAGATCCATATGGAAAATTTCGTTGACACTGACCAGGGGCAGCGCGAAGGTCTGTTCGCCGAGCATAATCATCAGCGTGGGCATAATCGCCAGCGTCAGCGGCACTTTAATAATAATTCGGGAGCCTTCTCCCAATTTCGAACGGATTTCAATGGAGCCATTGAGCTGGGTGATTTTGGTTTTCACCACATCCATGCCGACGCCGCGGCCGGAGACATCGGAAATGTCTTTCTTGGTGGAAAATCCCGGGGCGAAAATCAGATCGAAGGCTTCCGTATCTGACAGCCGCTGGGCAACCTCTTCGTCGAGAATGCCTTTATCCACCGCCATTGTCCGCAGCCTGTCGGGGTCCATGCCGCCGCCGTCATCGGTAATCGAAAGCAGTATGTGGTCGCCTTCCTGCTCCGCGGCGAGAATCACCTTGCCCGCACTGGGTTTGCCCTTCGCCTCGCGGTCAGCGGGCAGTTCGATACCGTGGTCGACGGCGTTGCGAACCAGATGAACGAGTGGGTCAGCCAATGCCTCGACCAGGTTTTTATCGAGATCGGTTTCCTCGCCCTGCAGTTCCAGACTGATTTCCTTTTTCAACTGGCGGGCCAAATCCCGCACCACTCGGGGGAAACGGCCGAACACTTTTTTGATCGGCTGCATGCGGGTTTTCATCACCGACGTCTGCAAATCTGCAGTCACTACGTCCAGGTTCGCCACCGCTTTACCCAAAGCTTCATCATTGGTATTGAGCCCCAGTCGCACCAGGCGATTGCGCACCAGCACCAGTTCGCCCACCATATTCATAATGTCATCCAGGCGTTGGGTATCCACCCGCACGGTGGTTTCCGCCGCGGCCGGCGCTTTTTCGGTAGCGGCCACTGGCCGCTTTGGTTCTTTTATGGGTGTCTGAGGCACTTTAGTGCAAGGCTGAGGCTCCTTATTACCACGCTGAGGCTCCTTATTACCACGCTGAGGCTCTTTCTTTCCCACCGTCTCAGGACCGGCTTGTTGCCGATTGTCGGTTTCGGCTTGCCCTATCCCGGGTGCTCCCGCGACGTTCGAGGTCGGTCCCCGGCCTTTGCCGTGCAGTTGATCCAGCAGACTTTCAAATTCATCTTCTGATATCGTATCCCCGGATCCTTCGTTGGCCGGAGGCTCTTTATTCGCTTTGGCTGAGGGCTCTTTATTGGCTGAAGGCTCTTTATTGGCTGAAGGCTCTTCGTTCTTTTTCACCGCTCCCGGGCCGCGGCCTTTGCCGTGGAGTTGGTCGAGCAGGGATTCGAATTCCAATTCCGTTATTTCATCAGTGCTCTCGGCCGACGCCGTTTTAACGCCCGGAGCCTTGCCCTTGCCGTGCAGTTGATCCAGCAGGGAGTCGAATTCTATCTCGGTAATTTCGTCGCTTTCAGCATCGCCTGGAGCGGCATTGGCGGCGGGGCTCCTCGCTCTGGGAAATGGCTTTGAACTGAGAATTCACAGTATCCAACGCCAGCAACACCACATCCATCAATTCAGGCGTCACAGCGCGTTTGCCAGTGCGCAGGATATCGAACAGGTTTTCCGTTACATGGCAGCAATCGACCATGGCATTGAGCTGCAAAAAGCCGGCGCCGCCTTTGACGGTGTGAAAACCGCGAAAGATAGCGTTCAACAAGCCTTTATCTTCAGGGCGCTGCTCAAGATCTACCAATTGTTCTGAAAGCTGTTCCAGTATCTCACCAGCTTCCACCAAAAAATCCTGAAGGATGTCTTCGTCATCACCGAAACCCATGCACGGTACCTCAGAAACCTAAACTCGACAACAGATCATCTACATCGTCTTGCCCGGCAACCATATCGTCACGTTTGTCCGCATGTATCTGTGGCCCTTCCGCCCCGACATTTTTTACCGAATGACTTTTTACCGATGTAACATCAGCGGAATCACTCTCTTTATCGACCATTTCCGCTAAACCTGTAATTTCTTCCACCTGCCCGGCTATACGCACCAGGCTGACTAAATTTTGCTCAACATCGCGAATCAAACCGATCACTCTTTTCAGGACCTGTCCGGTTAAATCCTGAAACCCTTGCTCCAGAATAATGTCCTGCAGGTTTTTACTGAGCTGCTCAGTGCCGAGCCCCATTTGCACCAGAAAATCGTCCATCCGTTTGTAAAGCTGACGAAACTCTTCGGCATTGATTTCCCGCCGCCGCAGGCGCTGCCACTGTTCACGCAGACTGGCCGCCTCCTGCCCCAGATTCATGGCGATGGGTGCGGCCGCCTCGACCTTGTCCATGGTTTTATCGGCGGCGTTTTGGGTCATTTTGATCACGTAATTCAGGCGGTCGGATGCGTCTTTAATCTCGGTACCACTCACTGCTGGCGGCTCAGTATCCAGCGCGGCGTCAACGTGAAAGTTGACGATGGCGTTGTGCAGGCCGCGGGTGAGTTTGCCGACGGAGGTGAATACGTGGTGATCTCTGACTTCTACCAGACTATGAATCAACTTGGAGGCATTTTCATAGTCGTCACTTTGGAGTTTTTCGATCAATAACTTGGCGCAATCTCGGAGTTCCGATATAAACTCTTCGTCACTATGCAAGTCGGTATGAATTTCCATTGCCAAGCCTTTTAAACTAATACAGTTTTGCAAAAAAACGTACATAAAAAATGTGCTGAAATCCAGTGAGTAGGATTCTCACTGTCAACTATCTATACGTTCAAATATTTTGTCGATTTTTTCTTTCAGTACCTGAGCGGTAAAGGGCTTGACAACATAACCGCTCACCCCAGCCTGGGCGGCTTCGATAATTTGATCGCGTTTGGCTTCGGCGGTTACCATTAAAGTCGGCAGAGCGGCGAGTTTTTCATCCGCGCGCACGGCTTTCAAGAGATCGATACCGGACATACCCGGCATATTCCAATCGGTTACCAGAAAATCAAAATCTCCGGTTTTCAGCATTGGCAGAGCCGTCATACCGTCGTCGGCTTCATGAGTGTTGGTAAACCCCAGATCTCTGAGCAGATTTTTAATGATTCGTCGCATTGTCGAGAAATCGTCGACAATGAGGATTTTCATATTTTTGTCCAACGCAACCTCCGTCTTCCCCCATCAGGGATTCCACTGCTAGTATAAATAGTCTAGTCGCTGAACGACGCCTATCCTGTTTTGGCATATATAATGCGGGGTTGTCCCCCCCACGCCTTTCAGAAACTTAAAAGCCCTTGCTTTCAATCACTTTTGGGCAATTTTTGTAGCTTCTCAATAACCCGGGGTATTGCACCTTCGATCCGGCAACCCCGAGTTATTGAGAAGTTACTATTTTTTATCGTCCTTTCTGCGTGCGAAACGCTTCGCGACATTATTATAAAGGTAAACCTATCCGTTAATATACCCAAGGACTTTGTAATTTAGGTATACCATTTGACATTATACAGCACCAGGAACACCAGCAATTGCGTTTCGACAAAACCAGACCCATCTGTATCTTTTTAGCACATTCAAAAATCATTGTGCCAACACTGCACAAATCTGCCTGGGAGCAACTACAGAAGTAGTCGTTAAATCAATAAATTTTTTCACTCCCTCACCGGTCTTAATCATTTTCCTTCCAATCGATCAGTCGGGACCGCAACCGCAACGCAGCCTGACTGTGAATCTGGCTCACTCTGGACTCGCTGACACCGATGATCTGACCGATTTCCTTGAGGTTGAGTTCCTCATCGTAGTATAGCGCCAGTACCAACCGCTCCCGTTCAGGCAATTGTGCGATCGCCTCGGCCAACGCCTGCTTCAAAGAATCGCGCTGCAACCCATCGAGAGGGGTGACAAATCCCGTTCCGGTATCCGCTTCCTGAGAATTGTCATCGTCGGCGAAAGCTTCTTCATAGCTAAACAGCCGACTCGAAGCGGCGTCCTGTACCATGGTGTGGTACTCGTCCAGTTCCAATTGAAGCTCATCGGCCACTTCTATATCTGTGGCGTCGCGGCCAGTACGGCTCTCCACTGTTTTGATCGCTTCGGCAACCCGGCGGGCGTTACGGTGCACTGAGCGCGGCGCCCAGTCACCGCGACGCATTTCATCGACAATCGCGCCGCGAATTCTTATACCGGCGTAAGTTTCAAAGCTCGCGCCGCGGGAAATATCGTATTTTTGCGCCGCCTCCAACAAGCCGATCATACCGGCCTGGATCAGATCCTCTACCTGCACACAGGCGGGCATTCTCATCATCATATGGTGGGCTATTCGTTTTACCAGGGGTGCGTAATCCTCGACAGATATCGCCGGGGAACAACCTTGAGCATCACCGTACATCGTTAACCCGTCAACAGCCGCCATACCCAATAGCCCATCTTTTTATCAATCGCCCCTGTTACTTTTTCACATGCTGTTTCAATAATCCGCATTCACCGTCTGCAACAGCTGTTCGACGAAAAACTCGAGATGCCCGCGCGGTGTGCTGGGCAATGGCCATTGATTCACTTTTTGCGCCAGCGCGCGGATACTCTGTGCCGCCTTGCAGCTCGACGCGTATTTCAGCAACGGAGTTTGACGCTGCACGGCTTTGCGCACATGTTCATCGAAGGGAATATGGCCGAGGTACTGAAGTGTGACATCGAGAAAACGATCGCAGACTGTATTGAGCTTGTTAAACAGGTTTTGCCCTTCCTGCACAGAACGGGTCATATTGGCGACAACGCGGAACCGATGCAGCTTGTATTCCTTGCTAAGAAGTTTAATCAACGCGTAGGCATCGGTTATCGAAGAAGGCTCATCACAGACCACCACTACGACTTCCTGGGAAGCGCGGACAAAACTTACCACCGTGTCGGAAATACCGGCGGCGGTGTCCACCACCAGGATATCGATCTGATTGCTCAAGGTGCTGAATTCGTGAATCAGAGCGGCGTGTTCCTGAACGCTCAGACTGGCCATCTGGCGCACCCCGGACGATGCAGGCACAATGCGGATACCGCCGGGGCCGTCAACAAGAATATCCTGCAACCGACACTCTCCGGCCAGCACATCGGCGAGGGTGTATTTGGCGCGCAACCCCAGGAGTACATCGACATTGGCCAAGCCAAGGTCAGCATCCAGCAACAGCACCCGTCGCTGCATTTCAGCTAGCGCGAGGCTGAGATTAACCGAAATATTAGTCTTGCCGACACCGCCTTTGCCTCCGGTCACAGCGATGACCTGCACGGGGCGGGGCGCAGTTCCACGCCGTGAACCACGACTCATTGAAGCGGGACTTTTTTTAGTCAGTGACTCAGGTGTGTTATTAACCGGCTCAGGGCTGCTTTTTACGGGCTCAGGGCTGTTCATCGGCGTTTTCCGTGCAAGGATTCAGTTCAGTTATAGATTTTCAACCGCTCTCTCTGTCGGGGGCATGGATACTGCGGGGATCGACAATCCGGAGCGGTTCTGACTCAGCCCCCCTTTCATAAGCGCCACCGCACGGGACACCATGCTGTGCGCCCTGGCCACTTCGATATCCTGCGGAATATCCTGACCGTGAGCGGTGTAGGCAACCGGTAACCGGTGTTCCATCACAAGCCCCAGGGTTTCTCCAAGGCTCGCGCATTCATCCAGTTTTGTCAGTACACAGCCGTGCAACCCGGCATTTTTATAAACGTGCATGGACGCTTTCATCATCTGCAACTGGCTGGTACAGGATAAAACCATATAGCGGCGCACGCGTCGCTGCTGGCGCAGGATATCGAGTTGCTCTTTTAGAATCGCATCGCCGTGGCGCAAACCAGCCGTATCGATCAGCACCAGAGCGGCGTGTCGCAAACTGTGTAATACCTGTGGCAGGCTGTGGTTGTCATTGACCACACGTACCGGCACATTGAGAATACGGCCGAGGGAACGCAATTGATCATGGGCGGCAATGCGGTAGGTATCCGTAGTTACCAAAGCGACCTGGTCGGAGCCGTGTTTTAACACATATCGCGCCGCCAGCTTGCCGATTGTAGTCGTTTTGCCGACCCCGGTGGGACCGACAAAAGCAAACACACCACCGTCGTCGATAATATCCCGATGCGCCACCGGCAAGCGTTTAACCAGACGCAACAGCGCCTGTCGCCAAGCCGTTTTCAAATCAAAACAAACTCCCGCTCCCGGCAGCAGTGGATCAATAAATTCAGGGGCCAGCCCCAGGGCGATAAAGCGCTGCCACAATGAGGCCTGCAACGGGCTGCGCTGCGGTGCGCGCTCCGAGGTTTCCATTGACAGGCTCAGGCGCCCCAGTTGTTCTTCCAGCAGCTGACGCATATCGGCAAGCTCGGTTTTCAACGCCTGCATCTCATCGGGATCGCCATTGGCCGGTTGAAAACTGAGTTTTTCCCAGGTGGATTTAGCCGTAGCGCTGTCACCTGAAGTTTGCCTTGTGCGAGCAGGACGTACGGGTGGTGAAACCGGCGCAACCGGAGTCTCGGCCGGTGGCTGTCTCGCTTTCAGCATCTGCTCGCGGGCCCGGACGATTTCTTCAGCCAGCGCCTTATCCACGCCGGCCTGATCGCGCCAGGCGCTGTCACTGGCCATGGGCAAATCGTCGCTGTATTCAATATCCCTTGGAGACGAATTCGAGGGCGGAACTGGGTCAAGGGTTGTCAAAACCTCCACGCCGCGGCTGGTACGGTTACTGGAAAGTATTATCGCCTCCGGCCCCAGCTCATTTCTGACCAGTTCCAGCGCGCGCCGCATATCCGCTGCGACAAAGCGTTTAACTTGCATAATACCTCCTCAATTCGCCGTCTATGTGCACCTAATACTGCTGCATTTTCTGTTTTGCACGTTCTTACACATACCATCAGCAATTAACTTTTCGTCACTCTTCCTGTTAAGGCAATATTTATTCCAACCTCCCCACCCCAATCGAGACACCCACAGTTACAGACAAAAGACAATAAACAAGACACCCATAGTTATAAATGACAGTCACGTCTGTAAACAGGACACCCGCTTTATCAATACAATCAAGACAGTCACGCCTGTAATCGGGACATCCAAGATATCCGCGCAAATATGACAGTCATGTTTGTAACCAAGACAGTCACGGTTGTGGGAAATAGGGGAATGGAAAGTGGCGGGATATTGACTGTCGGGAACGCAAACCGCCAAAGCTTCGGCTTCTGCTGGGGAGAATGTCAGGCACCCTGGGCACCGACTGAGGCCTCGATGGTAATCTGCTTGTTGTCGGGAATTTCCGTATAAGCCAGTACATGCATGTCCGGTAAATGAAAGCGCAAAAAACGCGTTAGCATCGTGCGCAATGGAGCCGCCACCAACAAAATCACCGACTTGCCGGCCATTTCCTGCTTTTTCGCCGCTTCGATAACGGATTTTTGCAGGCGCTCGGCCAGGGTTGGCTCTATGAAAGCATTTCCCTCCGAAGCGGTATTTGGTGATTGTTTTTGGAACTGTTGTACCGATCTCAACAGTATTTGCTCCAATCCGGGGTCGAGGGTGATTACCGGTATATTTTCCTCCGCGCCAACAATGCTCTGAACAATCTGGCGACTGACCGCTATCCGGGCCAGAGCGGTCAGTGTGTCCGGATCCTGACTCTTGTCGCCATTGGCCGCCAACGCCTCGGCGATGCTGCGCAGGTCGCGGATCGGGACCTGTTCCCGCAGCAGGTTCTGGAATACCTTTAACAGTTGTTTCAAGGTCAGTGTATTGGGTACCAGTTCTTCGGCCAGCCTGGGAGATTTTTCCGCCAGCCGTTCCAATAACTTCTGCACATCTTCGTGACCGAGCAATTCATGGGTGTGTTTCTGCAGGATCTGATTCAGATGAGTTGCCACCACTGTGCTGGCGTCCACCACGGTATAACCCAGTGTCTGAGCTTTGTCTTTTTGCGCCGCATCCACCCAGACAGCATCCAGTCCAAACGCGGGATCCTTGGTCTGCACACCTTC
This sequence comes from Exilibacterium sp., assembly GCA_037384225.1. GTDB lineage: Bacteria > Pseudomonadota > Gammaproteobacteria > Pseudomonadales > Cellvibrionaceae > JARROD01. The sequence goes on along the minus strand of JARROD010000062.1, from coordinate 8,062 downwards.
AACGGTACCGAAAACCTGCCCCGGATTGATGGCCAGGTGGCGATCGGGATGTACTTCAGACTCACCCAGAGCAACTCCCATCAGGGTAATACGATAGGCATTGGGCAGTAGATCGAGGTTGTCGCGAATGTGTACCGAGGGAATCAAAAACCCCACTTCCTGAGACAGCTTTTTGCGCACACCTTTAATCCGCCCAAGCAATTCTCCACCCTGGTTTTTATCCACCAGTGGAATCAATCGGTAACCGACTTCCAGCCCCACGATATCCACCGGCATCACATCGTCCCAACCGATTTCCTGCCCCTTAGGTTCATGTATCAATTCGCCGACGGCAGGCGACCCGCCGGGGCCCGGAGGACCGCCTGCCGGCACCAGTCCTCCCGGCCCTTTCACAGCACCGCCAGCGCCCAGCTCGACTTCCTCCACCGCCTGATTGCGGTAGTGAATATAATAGGCCAGACCCGCGGCAACCAACGCCAGCCCGATAAAGGCAACATGGGGCATGCCGGGGATCACGCCCATTAAAAACAAAATCCCCGCAGCCACCCCCAGCGCCTTGGGTGAGTCAAACATCTGACTTATCACCTGACTGCGCACATCCTCGGCACTGTTGACCCGGGTAACCATTAACGCGGCTGAAGAGGACAGTAACAGAGAGGGTATCTGCGCCACCAGGCCGTCCCCGATGGTGAGCAGTATGTATTTCTGCAGCGCGTCCTGAAACTCGAGTTGGTGCTGCACCATGCCCACCGTCAAGCCACCGATAATGTTGATCAGAAGAATTAAAATACCCGCCACAGCATCACCGCGCACAAATTTACTGGCACCGTCCATCGCCCCGTAAAAGTCCGCCTCGCTGGCCACCTCCGCGCGACGCTGGCGGGCTTCATCCTGTTCGATAAGCCCGGCATTGAGATCGGCGTCGATGGCCATCTGCTTTCCGGGCATCGCATCCAGCGTAAAACGGGCGCTGACTTCAGAGATTCGTCCGGCACCCTTGGTGACTACCACGAAGTTGATAATCATCAGAATAATGAATACCACCAGACCCACCGTGTAATTGCCGCCGATTACGACCTCACCGAAAGCCTGGATCACTTTGCCAGCGGCATCGCCCCCGTCGTGACCATTGAGCAACACAACACGGGTGGAGGCGACGTTTAACGCCAACCGCAGCAGTGTGGCGACCAGCAAAATGGTGGGAAATACCGCGAAGTCCAGCGGCCGCAACGTATAGATGCCGACCAGCAGCACGACGATGGAAAGGGCGATATTGAAAGAGAAAAAGACATCGAGTAAAAACGCCGGCACCGGCAGCGTCATCATGCCCAACAGCATCAGCAGCAGCAGAGGTATCCCCAGATTCCCCTGCCCCAACCCGCGAACATGATTGACAATGTTTTTTCGATTCAGTTGGGACGGCAACTCGCTGAGCCGGCTAAACGATGGCAGGGGCATAGGGTCTCTTGATACTTTTTTGACGCACTAGACTATCTCGCAGGAAACCTAGCAAGAAATGGGCAAATGTTGCTAAACATACCGAAAGTGAAACGCGACGGGCATTATTCATACTGCACATCCGGCGGTACAGTAATATTGCGTGGGTACGGCGGCTTTTCACCGTAACCGCGACGATAGTTGCGCAGTTGGAACACGTAGGCGAGCACCTGAGCCACCGCCACATACAGACTGCCGGGAATTTCCCTATCCACCTCGGTGGTGTAGAAAACCGCTCGCGCCAGCAGCGGAGCTTCGATAATGTCGACCTTATGGGCAGTGGCGATTTCGCGGATTTTCAAGGCCACAAAATCCCCACCCTTGGCCACCACCACCGGTGTTTCCATGGTTTCAGGATCGTATTTCAACGCCACGGAAAAGTGGGTGGGGTTGGTAATCACCACATCGGCTTCCGGTACCGCCGCCATCATACGGTTGTTGGCCAGCTCCCGCTGCAACTGGCGAATACGGCCTTTCACCTCCGGTTTACCTTCAGTATTTTTCATCTCATCCTTGATATCCTGCCGTGACATTTTTAATTTGCGAGCGTGGTCCCAGAGCTGAAACGGAACATCCACCAGCGCGATCAACAATGTGGCCGCCGATAGGACGATGGCCGCCCAGGCACTGATTTGCACAGAATGCACAATCCCCGCAAGCGGCGCCTGATTGGCCAGATCCAGCATATCCTGCTGCAAACTGCTCAGCACCCACAGAGCTATCACCAGTACCACCCCCACTTTTGCCAGCGCTTTGCCGAGTTCCATCAGGGACTTCAACGAAAACATCCGCTTTATGCCCTCAATTGGATTGATGCGGCTTAGCTTAGGCGCCAGCGCCTTGCTGCTCCACAACCACCCCCCAAGAGCAATCGGACCGCCGATCGCCGCCAACAAAAGTACACCGAACAGGGGAAACAAGGCTAAAATGCCATCGGCAAACGAGGCTCCCAGGTGGGCGAACAGCCGCTGGGTGTCAAATGCTGCCTCCCGCTCGAAGGAAAAATTAAAACGCATAATTGCCACCATTCGGGCAGCAATAAACTGTCCGAAAACATAAAGGCCCACAGTGCCCGCCAAAAGTACGGCGGTGGTGGTGAGCTCCCGGGATCGGGGAATCTGCCCCTCCTCCCGCGCCTGTTCCTGGCGTTTGGGGGTCGCCTCTTCGGTTTTTTCCTGGCCGCTGTCTTCTTCTGCCATTCAATGCTGTCCATCAACTTAAATTACGTTTAGCAAACTCTTCACCAGCACCAGCCCTTCGCGCACAAACTGATCGTAGTTAACCAAAAATCCGGACAGGCTGAACCACATCAATAGCATTCCAAACACCAGTGTTATCGGAAACCCCACCGCGAACACATTCATCTGCGGCGCCGCCCGACTCATCACGCCAAAAGCCAGATTGACCACCAACAGCGATGTCAACACCGGCAGCGCGATCATCAAAGCGCGGCTGAACATCCAACTCCCCGCCCCGGCGATTTCGAGAAAATGCATTGCCCCGAGTCCCGTCTGGCCTATGGGCAGGGTGGTGAAACTCTCCACCAACACCTCAATCACCACCAAGTGTCCGTTTACGCTCAAAAACAGCAGTGTGGCCAGGATCAAATAGTATTGTGAAACCACCGTCACACTAACCCCATTGGCGGGGTCGTTCATGGAGGCAAACCCCAGCCCCATCTTCATAGCAATAAACTGTCCACCCAACACAAACAATTGAAAAACCACCTGCAAAACCACGCCCATCGCCAATCCGATAATCACCTGGTGCAACACGATAAGCAGCGTTTGCAACGACAGCCCCGCAACAGCAGGTACAGATGGCAACAACGGCGCAATCAGCAGTGTTACCGATACCGCCAGTAGGATGCGTACCCGCGCTGAAACAATCTGCGTGCCGATCACCGGCATCGCCATAAACAGCGCACCCACGCGGGCGAACGGCCAGAAATACTGACTTATATAGGCCAGGATCTGGTTTTCCGTCAGTTCTATCATAGAGCCTCGAGTTCTCCTGCAATCCGGCAATCGTTTTGATTCACATCGGTGGCTCTGCGAAAGACCTCAATTGCGGTGCGTCACCCAATCAAAAGAGGAATATTGGTGATCAACCGGGAAAACAGATCCGTCAGTTCCGTAATCAGCCACCCTCCGGCCAGCATTATAGTCCCCAAGGTCACCAGCAGCCGGGGCAAAAAGCTCAAGGTCTGCTCATTGATTTGTGTAGCCGCCTGAAAGGTGCTCACCAGCAACCCCACCATCAGACTCGGCCCGACGATCAGCCCTACCATTACTACGGTCAGATAGAGCGCATCAGCCAGTAAATCCATCACCACTTCCGGAGTCATCGCAAATATTCTCGCTTTACTAAAACTGATTCATTTCGTGCACCGCTAAACACTGAAACTGGCCGCCAGGGAACCGATGATCATTCCCCAGCCGTCCACCAACACAAACAACATGATCTTAAACGGCAGTGAGATAATCAGTGGGGATAACATCATCATCCCCATCGCCATCAATACACTCGCCACCACAATGTCGATAACCAAAAACGGAATGAACAGGATAAAACCGATTTGAAACGCCGTTTTCAGCTCACTGGTCACAAACGCCGGCACCAATACAGAAAAAGGCAGATCCTGGGGTGTCGCCACGGTGGCGATCGCACCGATATTCATAAACAACTCGATGTCGGTCTCCCGCGTCTGCCGCAGCATAAAGGCGTGAAACGGTTCGGCCGTGCGCTGCAGCGCCTCGCGCGCCACGATTTTTTCATTGATATAGGGCTGCAACGCCTGTTCGTTCACCCGGTTGAACACCGGCGACATAATGAAGAACGTCAGAAATAAAGACAGCCCGATCAAAATCTGATTTGAAGGGGACTGCTGCAACCCCAGAGCCTGACGCAAAATCGCAAACACGATAATAATCCGCGTAAAGGAGGTCACCATCATCAACAACGCCGGCAAAAATGTCAGCGCCGTCATTATGGCGAGAATCTGGATGGTTACTGTATAGTCCTGGGAACCGTCGGCGTTGGTGGTTACCCGCAGCGCCGGCAGCCCCGGAATGCCCTCGATCGGCAGCGGCAGCACTGCCGCATTTGACGCGGTGCCCGGGTCCGCACCTGGATTGGCAGCTGGCGTTGAGCCCTGAGCCAAAACCTGGAGTGAAAAACAAATTCCGCAAAGCACCGCCAGTGCTACCCCTAGCCGTTTCACTTTGTTTTTCCCTTATCCATGATTTCACGGATTTTTTGGCCGAAAGCCGGCATATGTCTGTCGCTTGAGACAGTATCGATTGCCGGTTCGGTGAAAATATGTAACGCGGAAATGCGCCCCGGTGCCACACCCAGCAGAATTTGCTGCCCGCCCACCTCGATCATCACCACCCGCTCGCGCGTTCCCAGCGACAGGCTGCTCACAACTTTCATCTGCTGATTGACCAACAGACTGCCCTGACCAAACCGGCGCAACAGCCAGGCACTTGAGAAAATAATCCCCAGCACTACCACCAGCCCCAACATTACCTGCAGCACATTTGCCACTCAACACTCCCCCGTTAACGAAGTTTTTTAATGCGCTCAGAGGGGCTGATGACGTCCGTCATGCGAATACCGAATTTTTCATTGACCACTACCACTTCACCGTGTGCGATCAAGGTGCCGTTCACCAGTACGTCCAGCGGTTCGCCGGCGAGGCGGTCCAACTCGATCACAGACCCCTGATTGAGCTGCAGTAGGTTGCGAATGGTAATAGAAGTACGGCCAACTTCCATTGCTCTAGTGACAGGAATATCCAGAATCACATCCAGATCCGGATTAAGTTCATCCCCTTCCTGGGCGGAGTCATCCTCCAACTCGGCCAGTCTCAAACCGGCGGCACTATCCATCTTCGCACCCGACTTGGTACTGTCGACGTCTACCTGCTCCTCCATCGCCGCAGCCCACTCGTCGGCCATTGCGTCCTGATCGACTTCGCCACCAGATACCAAATCATCTTCAGCCATTTTTTTCTCCCTCGACTGTAGTCACGTTATGAGCACTTCTACGATCGATAACGTTTTGTATTTTCAAAGCCAGGTTGCTGTGGGACTGACCGAGACGAGTTCGAAACATAGGCACCCCGTTTGCTGTTAGCACATGAAAATCCGGCATTTCCACTGGAATTACATCTCCCGGTTGTAGATCGACAATGTCCCGCAGGGTGATATCCCGTTGTACCACATCGCATTCCAGTACCACTTTCGCTTCCATAATGTCTTCCCGCAGCGCCTTTACCCAGCGTTCATCACGCTCATCGGTATCCGTCTGCAGGCCCGCGTCGAGCATTTCCCGAATCGGCTCTATGGTCGAATAGGGTATGGTTATATGTAACTCACCGCCGCCGCCATCGAGTTCGACATGAAAAGTGCTCACCACTACCACTTCGCTGGGGCTGACAATGTTGGCCATGGAAGGGTTGACTTCAGAATTGATGTATTCAAATTCTATGGGAATTACCGCTTTCCAGGCTTCGGCGAGGTCGATAAAAACCTGTTCCAGCACCATTTGTACAACGCGCAATTCAGTGGGGGTGAATTCACGGCCTTCAATTTTCGCGTGGCGGCCGTCGCCGCCGAAAAAATTATCCACCAGCTTAAACACCAGTTTGGCGTCGAGAATAATTAGCGCCGTTCCCCGCAGCGGTCTGAATTTCACCATATTCAGACTGGTGGGGACGTAAAGCGTGTGTACATATTCACCGAACTTCTGAATCTGTATGCCGCCTACAGACACGTCGGCGGTGCGGCGCAGAAGGTTAAACATGCTGATACGGGTATAGCGGGCGAAGCGTTCGTTGATCATTTCCAACGTTGGCATACGCCCACGGACTATACGGTCCTGGCTGGTGAGATCGTAGGCCTTGATGCCGCCGGGTTCTATATCCGACTCAGTCTCGATATCCCCATCATCGACACCGTGGAGTAACGCATCAATCTCATCTTGAGAGAGTAAATCTTGCACAGCACCCAGCTCCTGATAATTGGCCCAACGTCATATCCCCCTACTCCTACTGCATTACAAAATTAGTAAATAGAACCTGCTCAATACCGGGCTTGTCGATTTCCTGCTGCAGCAGCTGTTGTATTTCTTCCAACGCCCGCTGACGTAGCAGCTCTTTGCCTTCCGCCGTCTGCAAGTCCTCATAGACCTGGCCAGAGAGCAGCATCACCAGCCCATTGCGGATCATGGGCATATGGGTTTCAATCGCGTCTATGGCATAGTCATCGCGTGCCATGAGGGTCAATTCAATCTGTAAAAAGCGCTGGCGACCTCGGGCCTGAAAATTGACAATAATGGGGGGTTTCAATGGATAGTAGATCGCCGGTTGTTTGCTCGAAGAAGGCTCAGCTTCAGCGTCCTCCAGAGCCTGTTCCTGGGGTTCAGGGGGGGTGGCCTGCGGTACGAAAAACTGTAGCGCCAGCAGCGTTCCACCCACAGACAAGCAAATCAGTAGAACACCGATTGCCGTCAGCGCCAGGATTTTTTTCTTTCCACCGGACGAATCTTCTGAGGTATTTTTTCCGCTCAGTTTTTCTTCAACCATGTCAAAAGTCCGTCGATCTCGCCCACCCGCTGTTATTATTTAGCACTGATGCAAAACCTGCGCCAGCCTCAAAATAAACACCGGGGAGATCGCTTTACCATGACTGTCACGATAGCGGCTTTATCATGACTGTCACGATAGTGGCTTTATCATGACTGTCACGATAGTGGCTTTATCATGACTGTCACGATAGTGGCGTAATGCTAGACATAGCTATCCACCAACCCTTGACTTTTTGACAGGTCCGTTATCACCCCCGCCTCTTCTCGACTCTCTGTACCACTCTGTCCATTTTTTGACTCACCGGTGTCGTCGCCGGAGTGCCGCTCCGCGAAAGACTGATCAGAGACATCCACGTTGACTGAATTAAGTCCCTGGTCTTCCAACATCTCCCGCAAGCGGTGGGCTCCCAGGTCCAGCGCCTCGCGTACGGCAGTATGCTGGGAGGTGAAGGTGACCTGAGTCTGTTCGCCGGAGACCGAAATCCGCACCTGCAACGGCCCCAGTTCAGGAGGATCGAGGTGGATTTCAGCACTGGATACATTTTGTGCCGCCATCCATAAAACCCGCTCGTTTATCGCCGCCTGCCACTTCACATCCCCCATGGGTGTCTGTACACCAGTCTGTATTGCCGCTGATTTATCCCCCAGTTGATAAGACTGTAATGCTGGAAGCACGACCGTTTTCACCTGCGAATCAGCTGAGCTCAATCCTGTTTCAGCATCAACGGCTTGCAGCGCCTCTAAATCTGTTTTCAGTTCTTGCTTTGACGTTAACTTCAATAGGGTCTGAAATACCCCATCAGGATTGGTCGCTTTTCGATCAAGTAATTCTGTTAAGTCATCTCCCACCGCCGCGGCAACCGCATTCGATGATGGCGCCGCTGCCCCTAGTTCGCTACTGAAACCGGCGGCTTCATGGAGTTGAATAGCGTCCGCACTGACAACGCCACCATTTGTTGCAGTACTCTCCCCC
>JARROD010000061.1:0-23127 GCA_037384225.1 Exilibacterium sp. | reverse complement strand
GGCCGCTCGCAGCCCAACGGTTACACCGAGCCTTTATTGCATGCCTATCGCCGGGAAGCGAAAGCTAAAATCCGATAGCTGCCACACGCTTAGACCTGGTCGAGTAACGTCTCAATAAGCCGGGGCAGGCACAGTGTCAGGCGGACGTCCGGAGGTAGTTGGCCCAGACTGTCGGAGGCATGGATGCCGACGCCAAGCCTACAGGGGTGAGGCAAGCCGTTTGCAAAACACTGCTTTGCGGCGGCGCCGAACGCCCGCCATCTGTGATGGCGGGCCGGGCCCCGGAGGGGGACTTGCCGGCGTATCTTATATGGCGAACCTCTGGACTAGTAGAAAAGTATTAGTAGAAAAGCATTAAAAAAATAAAAATTTTTAAATACTAAAACAATTGATTCCGCGTTCATCCTTTTATTAAACATCACGTGAAAAAAACAATAACATGATTGCAAAAAGCAGCTCGCCGTCTTAATTGCCGCACTAGCTACTGACAAAAAGTCAATTAATAACAAACTTATATCAAATTAATGTTCATCTTTATAAAAGTTTTCCAACAGACTTTTTTAAATACCCGAGCTGTGCCGGGGATTAAAGCTTTTTAAGTATTTCAAACAATCTGTATCGAGTTATGATCTAATGCCAGGCACATGTTATTTAGAATCAATTCTGTACATATAGGATTTTCTACTGCATTTTTACTCTTGTACTGTGCATAAAAAGAACTTTAAATATACCTAATGATCGAGTGTCTTGGTTAAGATATACGCTGCCCTGCAAAATTTATTGATACAGGCAAATTATTTTGCATTAATAATTAAAAACGTATGTGATCACATATTAAACGTTACTACAACTAATTTAAAACTGGCAACAGCACTTGTCGTTTTGCACGATATCGAGAGAGAACAAAGGCCAGGAGTTATAACAACAATCCGGGCGGTGGCTATAGCTGCTAGCCGGGTAAATTCGATTAGAAATAACTACTTGAGGTAATTGGATATGGACTTGTCGATACATGCTACAAAAACACCCCCCGTCCCTTTGACCGCTGCCTTAAGCAAACATCTGCTTGATTCTGAAACTTCGACACCCGTTCATACAAACGGCACTCGGCACGCATCCTACCCGGAACCCTGGGAAGTGTATCGCGTATTGAATAGCTGTGAGCTTGCACTGGTAGCCGGCAAGGGCAGACATTGTCAGTTCGACCTCCACAATCTCGATCAGGCTATAACATTGCTGGTAGTATTAGAAGGCACAATCAAACTGGGCCACAACAGCCACTGGGTATGCGACGTGCCGGAAGGGCAGGTAACATTGATCATGCCCTGCACCGGAGAGCTGCAATTAATACTTGATGAAAGCCCGCAACATGTGGCGCTTCTTATGGATCTCGGCAACCGGTTTCTCACCACAGTGTTAAATCCGGAGGAACTGAGCCGCCTGAGCCGGCAATTGTGCCGAGTCCACGGTAGCCAGCAATCGTTGCTGAACCAGAACCTGCCACTAACCAACCCCATCTACAACCTTGTCTACAATCTGATTCAATCGCCTCGAACCGCACGTTTTCGTCAGATGCTGGTGGAGAGCCGTGCTAACGAACTGGCCGCCACCATACTGCAGGACCTGCTAACTCATACCCAGTTTGTCGGTGAGGCCAATATGCCTATAGAATTGATCCGCAGTATTCAAAAAGCGCATCAAATTGTCATTGAAAACTTTGCCTCTCCACCCACGCTGACTCAACTTTCACGCAGGGTAGGCGTAAACCGAAATAAGCTTAGCCGGTTACGATCACCCCGGCAATTTTACAACGGCTTATAAACGCCACTACGGGATACTGCCTAAGCAATCCAGGACTGTATAGTTAGGGCCGGCACCAGACGGAAATGGTATCGCACACATAGGTAAAATGCCGTGGAAGTATGAAACAGTTTCTACGGCAGGTCACAGTGCAATAAATAATTCAACAGCTTCTGAAATACCGGCTTTCGGTAATCTACAGACTCATTGACCAGTTGATGGCGAGCCCGGGGAACAATCTCCAACCGACTGTTGGGAAACTTATTTTGAATTAATGCTGTATTGAAGCGCCAGTCCACTGTAGTGTCCCCATCCCCCTGAATAGTTAAAAACGCCTCGTCCCCAGTGGAGAAACCGGTAAAAGTCTGTATCCATTGTTGCTTCGCTGCCACCCAGGGAAGGGAAAGAAAACGTGGTTGCAGTGGATCTCTGTACTTAAGGAACTCAACAAAGTCCGCATCATGACTGTTGGCGGAAAAAGTACGGGGCAGTTGCTGGCGCAAAGGTTTTACCAGCGCGTAGACCCACTGCAAATAGCGCCAGCCGTAGGCACGTACCAAAGGTGCCAGTAACACTATGCGTTCAAAGGGTAGGGGTTGTTCGCGCTTCATACTGTTCAGTATCACCGCGGCTCCGGTACTCTGCCCAACCCCAAACCAGGGCCGGATAGCTGTATCGGCAAACAGATTCAAACAGGCCTGTAATACTTCGGAGTATTCATCAAACGAACCAATTGTGGCTCTCTCGCCACTACTCAAGCCGTGCCCAGGATTCTCGCATATGACCACAGCCAAACGATTTTGCAATAAAAAACGCACCAGGTGCCCATAGATACCGGCGTGGTCATAATACCCGTGGACAACGAATACCGTCCCGCGCACCGGTACTACCGGCTGCCAGTAATGCAATACGATCCGGTAACCAGCCACCTCAATTTTACCCAGGCGGTGTTTGACATTTTCCAGGGTTCGGGAAAAATTTATTTGATAAAAATTTAGGTAGCTCTGCACTTCGGCAGCATTCATCCACTCCAATACACGCGTTTCCGCAACAGAAAATGCCGGTACTGAGTCAGCCAGATAAGACAACACGGAAGAACTTAAGGTCATAACGCAAGTTCACCAACCTGCGACAAAAAAGGCGGCATACTTTTTTGTATACCGCCCCCTTTCTTATTCATCGCACTAGCGCTCATTGACTCGCGGAACCAGTTCTCCTGATGCATAACGCTGGAACATTTTTTCCAGGCTCAGGGGCACAATTTTATCGGCATTGCCGGCAGTCCCAAATGCTTCGTAACGAGCCACGCAAATCTCCTTCATCGCCGCGACACTTTCTTTCAGATACTTACGCGGGTCAAACTCGCTTTTGTTGTGAGCCATAAAACGTCTTATCGACCCCGTCGAAGCCAGACGCAGATCGGTATCGATATTCACCTTGCGCACACCGTGCTTAATACCTTCGCAAATTTGTTCCACGGGCACACCGTAGGTTTCCGGTATATCACCGCCGAACTCATTGATAATTGCCAGCCATTGCTGGGGCACTGATGAGGAACCGTGCATCACTAAATGGGTATTGGGAATCCGCGCATGAATTTCTCTGATACGACCAATGGCCAGCGTATCACCAGTGGGCGGACGGGAAAACTTATAGGCACCGTGGGAAGTGCCACAGGCTATTGCCAGTGCGTCCACACCGGTGGCGGCAACAAAATCGGCGGCTTCCTCCGGGTCGGTCAGCAACTGTTCGTGGGAAAGTTTACCCTCCGCACCTATGCCGTCTTCTTCACCCGCCTGCCCGGTTTCCAGAGAGCCGAGACAGCCCAGTTCCCCCTCTACTGAAACACCGCAGGCATGTGCCATTTCCACAGCGCGTCGGGTGACCTCAACATTGTATTCGTAAGAGGAGGGCGTTTTGCCATCTTCCCCCAAAGAGCCGTCCATCATCACCGAACTGAACCCCAGTTGAATTGAACGCTGACAGACTGACGGAGACGTACCATGATCCTGGTGCATCACCACAGGAATATGGGGAAATTCCTCGATTGCAGCCAGAATCAAATGCCGCAGAAAGGGAGCGCCCGCATATTTGCGGGCACCGGCAGAAGCCTGCACAATCACAGGTGAGCGAGTCTGATCGGCCGCTTCCATAATCGCGCGCATCTGCTCCAGATTATTGACGTTAAAAGCCGGCACCCCGTAGTTGTGGTCGGCGGCGTGATCCAGCAGTTGACGCATACTGATTAGTGCCATAAGTTTATCTCTTCGCAATCGATAAATTTTAATGTAACTTCGCAATAAATTTGGGTTTCGCAATAAATTCGGGTATTGCAAACGACCGGGCAGATGACCTTAGGAACGGTAAAGTTTTTGCGCCTAGCCAAGCGGGCGCCTCAAACCCCCTTTTTAGTACTGATAAAGGGGCGGGAAGTTATTCCGTGCCCGTTCTTTAGTTGTCGGCCCGCGCTTCCAGTACCGCAACCGCGGGCAGCTGCTTGCCTTCGACATACTCGAGAAAAGCGCCGCCGCCGGTGGAAATATACGAAACTTTATCAGCGATTGCGAATTTGTCCACCGCGGCCAGTGTATCGCCGCCGCCGGCCAGGGAAAAACCTTCACTTTCCGCAATGGCCCTGGCCAGCGCCCGGGTGCCTTCGCCAAACTGATCAAATTCAAACACCCCTACGGGACCATTCCAGATAATGGTTTTTGCCTCGGCCAGAATGTCTGCCAACACCGCCGAGGACTGCGGCCCAATATCGAAAATCATATCCTCCCCGGACACTTCGTCAACCGACTTTGTCACCGCGGCGGCCGATTCCGAAAATTCTTTTCCCACCACCACATCAACGGGAAGCGGAATATGGGTTTTCTCCATAAGTCTGGCGGCGCTTTCAAGCAACTCTTTCTCGTACAGCGATTTCCCCACAGGTTTACCGACCGCCGCCAGAAAAGTATTGGCGATACCGCCGCCGACAATTAACTTATCGACTTTTTCCGAGAGCGTTTCCAGCACTTGCAGCTTAGTGGAGACTTTCGAACCTCCCACCACCGCCACCACCGGCCGCTGCGGATTTGCCAGTGCTTTTTCCAGCGCCTCCAGTTCGCTGGCCAACAGTGGCCCGGCGCAGGCCAGCGGCGCACAGCGGGCAACACCGTGGGTGGAGGCCTGGGCGCGGTGGGCTGTACCGAAAGCGTCCATCACAAACACATCGCACAAGCTCGCGTACGCCCTTGCCAAGGCTTCGTCGTTGTCCGCTTCACCCGGATTAAAACGCACATTTTCCAACAGCGCCAGTTCACCATTGGCGAGTTCCACGCCCTGGCGCCAGTCCTTGACCAAAGCGACATCCCGCTGCAACAATTGCCCCAGGTGTTGCGCCACCGGCAGCAGGGAAAACGCTTCACTGTACTCACCTTCCTCCGGCCGTCCCAGGTGCGACATCAATATCACTTTAGCCCCGGCCTGCAAGGCCCGCTCGATGGTCGGTAACGCCGCGCGAATGCGCGCGTCGGAAGTGACGGCACCGTCTTTAATGGGCACATTCAAATCTTCACGGATCAACACCCGCTTGCCCGTCAGTTCCAGATCGGTCATTTTTTTAACAGCCATGAGAATTCTCCCGAATTGGTTGAAAATTTTTGCGCCCAGACACCCGCTACATCGACCATGCGATTGGCATAACCCCACTCGTTGTCAAACCAGGTCAACACCTTGATCAGGCGTTTACCGGCGACACGGGTCTGACCCGCATCAACCACCCCCGAACGGCTATCGTGATTAAAATCGCAGGAAGCCAACAACTCCTCGGTATAACCCAGCACACCGTTAAAAGCGTCAGCGGCGGCCAGACTCAATACCCGATTTACGGTTGCCACATCGACATCCTGCCGTACCAGGGCGGACAGATCGATAGCGGAAACATTTATCGTTGGTACCCGCATCGCCTGGGCTTCAAAGCGTCCGGCCAGCGCCGGCAACAGCCGATCTATACCCCGTGCCAGGCCGGTATCCACCGGAATGATCGATTGAAATACCGAACGGGTTTTGCGCAAATCGGTATGATGGTAGGCATCGATCACCGGCTGATCATTCATAGCCGAATGAATCGTGGTCAGTACACCGCTCTCAATACCAAAGGCTTCGTCGAGGGTTTTTATCACCGGCACAATACAGTTGGTCGAGCAGGAGGCATTGGAAACTATTGTTTCCGCGCCTGTCAGATTCTGCTCATTAATGCCATAGACAATGGTCGCATCGACATCGCCCTGGGCCGGCTGCGAAAACAAAAGTCTTTTAGCACCCGCCTTCAATTGCTGTTCCGCCGTGCGGCGATCGGAGAAAGCTCCCGTGCACTCCAGCACCAGGTCGATATCGAACTCGGCCCAAGGCAGACGTGCGAAATCTTCGCAGTGAACCACGGCTATGCAGTCGTCGTTAATTGTCAGGGTGTCGTTCGCCGCCGTTACAATGCCGTTAAAGCGCCCGTGAGTCGAATCATACTTGGTGAGATGAGCGATGGTTCTGCAGTCCGCCAATTCATTGATGGCGACGATTTTTAAATCGCGATCGGCACCGGCCTCATAGAGCGCGCGCAGAACACAGCGTCCGATACGTCCATAACCATTAATAGCAATCCGTATTGTCATTCAGAGTCTCTATAATTTCCTGAAAACCTGCGTCGATATTCCACAAACCCTCGCTCACTGCGCCAGAAGAGAGGAAGTGCAACCACCGGGTTACAGAGGTTCAAGGTTCAAGTTTCCAGCAGCTTTTCGACTGTAGCCACCACATTAGCCACCGTAAACCCAAAGTGGTCCATCAGCACACCACCGGGCGCGGATTCACCAAAAGTCGTCATGCCGATAATCTGCCCCCGCAATCCCACGTATTTGTACCAAAAATCCCTGTGGCCGGCCTCGACGGCGACGCGAGTGCTGACCGCCATCGGCAGCACGGATTCTTTGTAAGGCGCATCCTGAGCCTCAAATACCTCTGCGCAGGGCATGGACACGACACGCACAGCGACAGCAGACTTCTCGGCCAGCTCCCCTGCGGCGGCAACGGCCAGCCCCACCTCTGAGCCGGTGGCGATAATAATCACCTGCGGCCCGAGCTCACCGCCCTTTGCAGCGAAATCCTTCAATACATAGCCACCTCTGGCAATGTCGTTGAGCTGAATATCCGTACGTGGCTGTGGTTCAAGTCCCTGACGGCTTAAAATCAATGCGCTGGGACCATTGCGACGCTCAATGGCCGCCTTCCAGGCGACCGCTGTCTCGACGCTGTCAGCGGGGCGCCAGGTGCACAAATTGGGGGTTGCTCGCAGAGATGTCAACTGTTCCACCGGCTGGTGAGTGGGGCCGTCCTCCCCGAGACCGATGGAATCGTGGGTATAGACAAAAATGCTCTGCTGCTTCATCAGCGCAGCCATACGCACAGCGTTGCGGGCGTATTCCATAAACATTAGAAAAGTCGCACCGTAATTGATAAAACCGCCGTGCAGCGCAATGCCATTCATCGTCGCGCTCATACCGAATTCACGCACGCCGTAGTAGATATAATTGCCTCTGGCATCACCTTTCTCCACCCCTTTGCTACCACTCCAGAGCGTTAGGTTCGACCCGGCCAGATCCGCCGAACCACCCAACAGCTCCGATAACAGCGGTCCATAGGCATTGAGGGCGTTCTGCGACGCCTTGCGGCTGGCGATTTTTTCCATTTTTCCCTGGCATTGACGGATATAGGCATCGGCCTGGGGAGCAAATTCCGCCGGCAGTTCGCCGCGAAGAACCCGGCGTTCAAATTCAGCGGCCAGTTGCGGGTAAGCCTCGCGGTAAGCGTCGAAGCGCTGAGCCCACTGCGCTTCAGCCTCCGCCCCCCTGGCCTCGGCATTCCAGCCTTTATAGACGTCCTTGGGAATTTCGAACGGTCCATGCTCCCAGCCCAGGGCCTGCCGCGCTAGCATCACTTCGTCTTCCCCCAGCGGAGCGCCGTGACACGCTTCCTTTCCCTGTTTGTTGGGGGCGCCAAAGCCGATCACGGTTTTGCAGCAAATCAGAGTGGGTTTTTCAGTCTCCGACCGGGCGGCCTCGATAGCCGCTTTCACAGCGCTGCTCTCGTGCCCGTCTACTGCCGGAATTACCTGCCAGCCGTATGCTTCAAAGCGTTTTGGCGTATCGTCGGTAAACCAGCCGGATACTTCACCGTCAATGGAAATACCATTGTCGTCGTAAAAGGCGATCAGTTTGCCCAGCCCTTGGGTACCTGCCAGAGAGCAGACTTCGTGGGAAATTCCCTCCATCAGACAACCGTCGCCGAGAAACACATAGGTATAGTGATCCACAACCCGATGGCCGTCGCGATTGAATTGAGCCGCCAGTATCTTTTCCGCCAAGGCCATACCCACCGCATTGCCGAGCCCCTGTCCCAAAGGGCCGGTGGTGGTTTCAACACCGGGCGCATAGCCGTATTCCGGATGGCCTGGCGTTCTGGAATGCAATTGGCGGAAATTCTGCAATTCCTCCATGGGCAGATCGTAACCGCTCAGGTGCAACAGAGAATATACCAGCATAGATCCGTGACCGTTGGAGAGCACAAAGCGATCCCGGTCCGGCCAGGCCGGATTTTTGGGGTTGTGCTTCATATAGTCGTTCCACAGCACCTCGGCAATATCGGCCATGCCCATCGGGGCTCCAGGGTGACCACTTTTAGCTTTTTGGACAGCGTCCATACTGAGGGCGCGAATAGCATTGGCAAGTTGAGTGCGTGAAGGCATCGGCTCGAGGCTCCTTGGGATCTGTATCTGAATCAGGGGTGGCAAAAAGGGCCGCTATTTTCTCGCACCTGCTCAGTCAGGTAAAGGACATAGTTGGGTAAAGAGCGCTATCGAGTTTAGGCGAAGCTACAAACCTATATCAATATTTTTTGATATACTTGAGATTCCCTGCTAGACTGGCCTCATGAATACCGATATGGAATCGCAGTCAGCGCAAAGCCTCATCCCCTATAGTGAGCTGGCCGCATACCTCAAAGCCGCCGGGGATACTCTGCGACTGGAGATTTTGCGAGTGCTGGCGAAGGACTCCTATGGGGTTCTGGAGCTCAGCCATATTTTCAATATCAAGCAATCAGGTATGAGCCACCATCTCAAAGTATTGGCTACCGCCGGCCTAGTGGCCACCAGGCGCGAGGGAAACTCGATTTTTTACCGCCGGGCACTGCCGCTTCCAGGCCCCGGACAGAAAACCAGGCTGAGCAAAATGCAGGAGCAGTTGTACACCACCCTGGACCAGTTGCCGGTGAAGCGGGAAACCCACGCGCGGCTGATCCAGGTTCAAGAGGAAAGAACGGCGGCCTCGATGCGCTTTTTTGCCGAAAATACAGACAAGTTTCGCGAACAGCAGGACCTCATCGCCAGCTATCCCGTGTACGCCGAACAGGTGCGGGAACTACTGCTGAATACACCTCTGCCCGCTACCGACTGCGCCTTGGAAATCGGCCCGGGCGAAGGCGAGTTTCTCGCCGTACTGGCTCCCAGATTCGACAAAGTGATCGCCCTGGACAACGCCAGCTCCATGCTGGAAAAAGCCAGCCGCTACGCAGGCGGATGCAACCTGACCAATATTGAATTTATCTGCGGCGAAACAACGCTGGCCCGCGAGCTCGGATTAAGCGCCGACTGTGTGGTGATCAATATGGTGCTGCACCACATCTCGTCCCCTGCGGATGTTTTTCAGGATATCAGCTGTATTTTAAAACCCGGCGGCGCTCTTTTGGTCACCGATCTGTGCCACCACGACCAAAACTGGACACGCGAGGCCTGCGGCGATATCTGGCTCGGTTTCGAACCGGAGGATTTCAGTAACTGGGCCGCCACAAGCGGCCTGCACGAAGGGCAAAGTGTCTACTTTGCCCTTCGCAACGGCTTTCAAATTCAGTTGCGTCAGTTTTTTAAACCAAAAGAACAGTAGGTCCCAACGACTAACCAGGAGAATCAAAGCCATGTCTCAGTATTCAATTTTTACCTCCGAGTCCGTCTCGGAAGGCCACCCGGATAAGATGGCCGATCAGATTTCCGATGCTATTCTGGATGCCATTATCACCGATGACCCCCATGCCCGCGTCGCTGTAGAAACCCTGGTGAAAACCGGCATGGCTATTGTCGCCGGTGAAGTATCCACTAGCACCTATATCGACCTGGAGGATCTGATCCGCGAGGTGATACTCAGCATCGGCTATAACTCCAGCGACGTCGGCTTCGACGGCGCCTCCTGCGCGGTACTCAACGCCATTGGCAAACAGTCCAGAGATATCGCCATGGGTGTCGACGAAGGTGAAAATAAAGATCAGGGCGCCGGCGACCAGGGACTGATGTTCGGCTACGCCACCAACGAAACGCCCGTTCTGATGCCCGCACCTATCTACTACGCTCACCGTCTGGTGGAACGCCAGGCTTACCTGCGCAAACACGGCATATTGCCCTGGCTGCGACCCGACGCCAAGAGTCAGGTGACTCTGCGCTACGAGGACGGTAAACCAATCGCAGTCGATGCAGTGGTGTTATCCACGCAACACGATCCCAATATCAGCCAGGCCGATATCCGCGAAGCGGTGCTGGAGGAAATAATCAAGCACACGCTGCCGGAGGAGTGGTTACACAGAGACACCCATTATCATATCAACCCCACCGGCCAGTTTATCACCGGTGGTCCGGTCGGTGACTGCGGCCTCACGGGACGCAAAATTATTGTCGACACCTACGGCGGTATGGCCCGTCACGGCGGCGGCGCCTTTTCCGGAAAAGACCCCTCTAAAGTGGACCGCTCTGCAGCTTACGCCGGCCGATACGTGGCTAAAAATGTCGTCGCGGCCGGGCTCGCCGACCGCTGTGAAATTCAGATATCCTACGCCATCGGTGTCGCCGAACCGACGTCAATTTCCATCAACTCCTTCGGCACCGGGAAAATCAGCGACGAGCAGATTTCCGGTCTGGTGAGCGAACACTTCGATCTGCGCCCCCGCGGGTTGATTGAAATGCTCGACCTTAAGCGCCCAATCTACCGCCCCACTGCCGCCTACGGACACTTCGGCCGCGAAGGCGACTCCTTTACCTGGGAAAAAACCGACAAGGTCGAACTATTGAAAAACGCACTTTAGTTGACTGCGGGCACTGACAAACAAATAAACAACAGGGCAGTGCACCTGATAGGCACGCTCTGAACCAATTATGGAGAAGTAACTATGACAGCCAATGTAAAAATTGTTGAGGGCTTTAACGACTATAAAGTCGCTGACATATCCCTCGCCGAATGGGGCCGCAAGGAAATCGAAATCGCCGAGGGCGAAATGCCGGCGCTAATGGCGCTGCGCCGTAAATATAAAGGGGAACAGCCACTGGCCGGCGCCAAAATTCTGGGTTGTATTCATATGACTATCCAGACTGCCGTGCTGATTGAAACCCTGATTGAACTGGGCGCGCGAGTACGCTGGTCATCCTGCAACATTTTCTCAACCCAGGATCACGCCGCCGCCGCCATTGCCGTCACCGGCGTACCCGTGTTTGCCTGGAAAGGTGAAACAGAAGAAGAATTCTGGTGGTGCATTGAACAAACCATCTTAAAAGACGGCGAAGTCTGGGATGCCAATATCATTCTCGACGACGGCGGCGACCTGACCCAGATGGCACATGAAAAATACCCGCAAATCCTCGACCGTATTCACGGTATTTCCGAGGAAACCACCACCGGTGTTCACCGCTTGGCGGAAATGATGGAAAAGGGCGAATTGAAAGTGCCCGCCATCAATGTCAACGACGCCATCACCAAATCAAAGAACGACAATAAATACGGCTGCCGCCACAGCCTTAACGATGCCATCAAACGTGCCACCGACCATCTACTGGCGGGTAAAAAAGCGCTGGTTATCGGCTATGGCGATGTCGGCAAAGGCTCAGCCGCCTCTCTGCGCCAGGAAGGAATGATCGTCAGGATTTCCGAAATTGACCCCATCTGCGCCATGCAGGCATGTATGGACGGCTTTGAAGTGGTTTCCCCCTATAACGGCGGTATCAACACCGGCAAACCGGAAGATATTAACCAGACACTATTGGCCGGCACTGATTTGATTATAACCACTACCGGCAATATCAATGTTTGCGATGCCGTCATGCTGCAGGCGCTGAAATGCAGCGCGGTGGTCTGCAACATTGGCCACTTCGACAGTGAAATCGACACGGCGTTTATGCGCAAAAACTGGGCTTGGGAGGAAGTCAAACCCCAGGTGCACAAAGTGTACCGCGCCGCAACCAAAGAAAAGGCCAACAATGATCACCTGATACTGCTTTCCGAAGGTCGCCTGGTCAACCTCGGCAACGCCACCGGCCACCCTTCACGTATCATGGACGGTTCCTTCGCCAATCAGGTGCTGGCGCAAATGTATTTGTTCGAACGCAAATTCGCCGACCTCGCCCCCGAGGCCAAGGCGGCCAATATATACGTGAAGGTGTTGCCGAAAAAACTCGACGAAGAAGTGGCCCGGGACATGGTGGAAGGTTTTGGCGGTACCATCACCAAACTAACCCAGGATCAGGCCGCTTACATCAACGTCAACCAGGAAGGGCCGTTCAAGCCCGACAGTTACAAATACTAATCCGAAAAATACAGACGAAACTGGAGTTCGTGTTGAGCAGTCAAGACAGCAGTAAAAATCGGATACCCAGACTCAGTTTTGAGTTTTTCCCACCCAAGACAATGGAAGGGCGAGAAAAACTCGCCAGCGCTTGCGATAACCTGGCAACGCTGGAGCCGGCGTTTTTCTCCGTTACCTACGGCGCCGGCGGGTCGACACGGGATAATACCAAAGGCACTGTGTTTTCTATCAAGGAAAAGGGGTTACAAGCCACCCCACACCTTTCCTTCGGTGGCGATGGCGAGGGTACCGTCAAAGCGCTGCTCGAACAATACCGGGCCAAGGGCATCAGCCGCATTGTCGCACTGCGCGGCGACATGCCCTCTGGCATGGGCGGCGCATCGCAGCTGGTCCATGCCAACCAACTGGTGGCATTTATTCGCAAGCATTTCGACGATCACTTCCACCTGGAAGTGGCGGCCTACCCGGAAATCCATCCCGAGGCCAAAAACTACAAGGAAGATATCGGTTATCTGAAAAACAAGTTCGACGCAGGCGCCAACAGCGGCATTACCCAGTATTTCTACAATCCGGATGCGTATTTTTACTTTATCGATCACTGCCAGCGGGCGGGAATCACCCAACCGATCTACCCCGGTATCATGCCTATCATCAACTTCCACAGCCTGGCCCGGTTCAGCGACAACTGCGGCGCGGAGATTCCCCGCTGGCTGCGCAAACGCCTGGAATCCTTCGGCGATGACTCCGCTTCACTGCGGGCATTCGGCGCCGACATGGTGACCAGGCTCTGTGAAAATCTGCTCGACAACGGCGCCCCGGGCCTGCACTTTTATACCATGAACCAGAGCGAACCTACGCGCACCATTGTCGAGAACCTGGACCTGAGCACCGGCTGCCGGAAAACGCCGAAAAATGCTTTGTTGTCCTACGCGAAATCAAGAAGGTTTTAGCGGGGAAGAAAATGCGCCGCCCACGTATCTATACTCCGCTGCCCCTGACTTGCGGCCAAGTGGTGGAGCTGGACGAAGCCCCCTCCCGACACCTGGCGAAAGTACTCCGCATGCAGAGAGGACGCGAGGTCATCCTGTTTAATGGTCAGGGCGGTGAATACCGGGCAACACTTAAAGATATCGGTAAAAAGACGGTTACCGCCGCCGTTTTCGATTTCAGCGATAAAGACCGGGAATCCCCGTTGCGGGTAGAGCTTGCCATCGGTATTTCCCGTGGTGAGCGCA
Source organism: Exilibacterium sp. (assembly GCA_037384225.1). Lineage (GTDB taxonomy): Bacteria > Pseudomonadota > Gammaproteobacteria > Pseudomonadales > Cellvibrionaceae > JARROD01. The sequence goes on along the minus strand of JARROD010000061.1, from coordinate 9,439 downwards.
TGGACTGGGTGGTGCAAAAAGCCACGGAGCTAGGGGTCACAGCCCTCACCCCACTGTTTACCGAACGAACAGAAGTAAAACTGGACGGACCACGGCTGGAGAAAAAGTTACAACACTGGCAACAGATCGTAATCAACGCCTGCGAGCAATGCCAGCGCAACCGACTGCCTCAACTATTCAGGCCTGCAGGACTGGGGGAGTGGATGGCTGGCGCTCGCGCCGACAGCAAGTTGGTTTTACACCCAGCCACAGAGGCGCCGAACCTAAACTTGCTTCCTCCTCCACAAAGCGTCATCTTGCTGATAGGTTCGGAAGGCGGATTTAGCGACGCGGAAATCACCGGTGCCCGGGAGCGGGGTTTTATACCTCTAACGCTGGGACCGCGTATTTTACGCACTGAAACCGCGCCTCTTACAGCGCTGGGGATCCTGCAGCACCTCTGGGGAGACTTGTGACCGCCGCCTTTAATAATCGAAATAATATTCCCTTTCCACCGCATTTGTCGCCACCGCGGATCCCGCTTCCAACCGCGGTCTGAAACGCATATCGCGTAACTTCCTTAGCAGCGAAAAGCGCGCACCTTTGTGAGCGGCAGGATCCAACTCGATAACCTTGATAGCTTTTGCGCGACCACTTTTTGAGACCTTATACGAAACCAGCGCGTGTCCAGGTAACGTGGCCGGCACCAGCTTGGGGTCAGGCCTGAAAATTAACGCCGCCGGCAGTTCCACCGGCTCGCCAAATAACTTTTGCAATTCAGGTGCAGCTTGCGGGTTCTCCGCCAACATCGCATAAGCCTCTTCATAACTCTCTCTGGCACGGGCCGACAAGTCGAACCATTGATGCCAGTCCCCCAACTGAACCTTTACCTTCGCCAGTTCCACGTCCGCATTAGCGGATTGTCCGGCCCGCAGTGCGGCAATACGGGATAACAATTTCCTACCCCGCTGGTAGATACGCCGGCGCAGATCTTTAAATTGCGTTTCTTCAATAGACGCAGGAAAAGCCAGGTTATTATGCTGCCTGACATTCAGCTCAAACTTCGGTCGCTTTTCACCTTCGTATTTGGAGAGCAAATATTCTGTATTAAGTAGACGGTAAATATGGGGAATGAGGGCAGGGTCATTTTTATTTTTAGCTTCAATCCGCTCGATATCCTGCGAGTGAATCTCATGCATTTCCAGCAACCGCCTATAACTGTCACCGCCGATGCCACTGAGATAAACCGAGCGCTGCCATTGCGAGTACTCCCGCGAAGCTTCGAGCAATGCGGGGGACATTTCCCCATTGCTGTTGTAGCGCTGAACACGGTAGAGATATTCCTGCCCCTCATCCGCCAACTTAAACATGCCGGCGGATAGGCGACTGTCGATAATTCCCCGTAACAGAGGAATCTGCTCGGGCGCAAACAACCCTTTATTAATACGCGTCAGGTGCATGGCCCTTTTAAAGGCGTCTATTGCGGCAGGGTAATCGCCACGGCTTTTATACGCCACCCCAAGAGCCTGCAACGTCTGGTCCGGGGTATGCACCACGCCGCTGGCGATACAGCAATCAACACAAGCAGTGTATTAATCAGGGTCCGCAAGCGATGCTCCTATCCGAGCCAGAAGAATCCACTTTAACAGCCCCTCAATGGTCAGGCAAGCCGCTGTACCACCGGCAAGAGCTCTGTATGCGGGCCTTTTCAACGCCATACACCAAATACTTACAGCGAGCAGATACGGAACGGGCACGGAATAACTTCCCGTTCCTACTGAGTGAAAACTGGTATGTGCGGGTAATTCGATATATCCTTTCTCGTATTATGCCAAGTCCACTGATCCCCGACATACTCTCCCTCCTGAACAACTACCCCCAGGGAATCAGTGAACATGAATTATTAAAAGCATTGCGGACTCACTCCGCGTTTACGGGAACCGTCAACGGTGGGGAGCTGGGTTTATTCCAAAGGCATTTTATTGTAATGAATGGCCTTTATGAGTTACAGCGGCAACTGTGGGAGGAGGAGGGGGTAGTACTGGCGATTTCTCCATTGTGTATTCAGCTGGTATCTCTTAAGACGCCTCCGGAGCTGACAAAAGATATCGCTCTACGGACTTATTATCAGGATTGGGGAAATTTTGACAATACTTCACAAGAGGATGTCATCGCTCTGTTGCAGGCGTTTTGGCGACGTTTTAACAAGTTTGGTGACAGGTCCGAGGAGCGGACCAAGGCACTGCAAATATTGAATCTGAAACAGTCGGCTACCCATTCTGACATCACGCGGCGTTATCGGGAACTGGCGGCGCAACACCATCCGGATAAAGGGGGTGAGAGGGAGACTTTTATTCGCATTCGGCAGGCCTATGAGATTTTAAAAAGCGTCTAAACCCTCTGTTTTTGTCCCTGGTGCTTTCTCATTAAGCATGTGATGATTTTCAAGATCACCTTTCTCTCATAAAAGATACTAAGGCCCTGTAAAGAAATAACTCCACATTCTCGCTGCCCCCTCACCCCGCCTGGCGGTGTTGCTTGAGCTCGAAATATCGGCAGGAGCCTTCATCTAATAGAAAAGCCTTCGCTCAAGCGCCTTGCCTGACGGGCGATGGAACACCGAGAATGTAAAGTTATTTCTTTACAGGCCCTGATCACCACTGGGCGACCTTCTCACTATTATTGTGATTTCTCACAGAGATTTATAAACATGTCATCGGAATCATCGATTTACAATACCCACAATGTATTTTAAGCCATAGAATTTGGACAAACACTTGTCGCTCGCCATAAGTTAGACCGTCGTGTCGATAACAAGGTGGTATTCGCTCAAAGGAAAAAACATGCATAAAGAGAAATTGGTCGTCATGGCAGCTGTCGTTTGTTTTTCCTTTGGTTCTAGCTTCTTTTACAGCGATAACACATTAGCCGACGAGTCTTCTACGCCGATAGCGGAAAAAGTCGCTGAAAGTTTTAATCTGATAGGGGCCGATGATTTGACGGAAAGCGCTGAGATGACGGTCATTCAGCGACCCGGCGCTTCTTTTATTAAAGTTCATTTTAAAAATTTTCAGGTCCCGGAAGGCGTGTTTGTGGAGGTTTCCAACCCGGAGGGTACCGATGCGTTTCGCTATGGGCAGACGCTGCGCTCACCTTATACCTTTGACATGAATGCGGGGGAGGATGGCACCAGCAGCTTTTCCAGTATGTCGATCAAAGGCGATACTGTGCAAATTAAGATGTTGAGCAATGGTATCAACCTGGACCCTAAACAGCATAATGTGGATATCGATTATTTTATGCAGGGTTATCCGGAACAACAGATAAAGGAGTTGTTGCTCAATCCAACTGAGAGTTTATCCGGTGGGGCTCAGTTAGAGTCCACTTGCGGTAGCAATGAGCGCAAAGATGCAGTCTGCTTCGAAAGTTCTAACCCGGTGGAGTTTGAGCGTACCAGGCCGGTGGCCAGATTGTTGGTCAATGGCAACAGCCTGTGTACGGCTTGGCGGGTGAGCGCGGACAATCGTATGTTTACCAATAATCATTGTGTCGAGTCACAGGCGGATGTGCGCAATACGGAAGTCTGGTTTAATTTCCAGAACACTCGTTGCGGGGGCAGTGAAACGGCGGCGGTAACGAAGGTCACCGGTAACAGTCTGTTGAAGACGGATTTTAATTTCGATTATACCTTGTTTACGCTCAATGATTTTGCCTCCATCGAGAGCTTCGGTTTCTTCGGTCTGGACCCGCGGGTGCCAGAGCAAGGTGAAGAAATTTTTATTCCCCAGCACGGTGCGGGCAACCCTATGGAGTTGGCAATTAGCAGTGATCGCAACGCCGGTGGGGTTTGTCAGGTCGATGAGCCATCTACGGCAGGAAGGACGCAGGATTCGGATATAGGTTATTTTTGCGATACGGTGGGAGGCAGTTCCGGCGCGCCGGTGGTATCGAAGGACAGCAATAAGGTGGTCGCTATCCATCATTTTGGCGGTTGTCTGAATCAGGGTGTGCAAATCGCTAAAATCTGGCCTCAGATATCGAGTTTTTTTGCTGACCTGCCGAACAATGATAACGGAGATGCGTTAGCCGTGGTGAAAGATGAACCAACGGCAAATTTCAGCTTTACCCGTTCGGGGTTAAGTACTCGCTTTTTCAACACCAGTAAGGATAATGGCAGCGTTATCGAAACTGTCAGCTGGGCATTCGGCGACGGGGAGACATCGACGGCCACGGCACCGATACATGTCTACCCTAGTGAGGGGACCTATACTGCGACGCTCACAGTGACCGATAAGGAAGGCCTTACGGACTCTGTCAGCAAGCAGATAATTGCTGTCGAGGATACTGTGGATGAGATTACTGAGTTGAACATCGGCGAGACGCTGGAAAATCTCTCTGCATCGGAGCGGGAATTTATTTTTTTCCGCCTTCAGGTACCGGCCGGTGAGGAAGTTCACGTAGAGGTATTTGGTGGCAGCGGCGATATGGATCTCTATACCCGCGCCGGGGATTTGCCGAGCACCTCAATTTACGACTGCCGCCCTTTTACGAACGCCAATGACGAAAGCTGTACTTTTACCAGTGTTGGTGAGAGCGAGTATTTTATTGGTTTGCGCGCTTACAGTGGCTTTAATGGCGTTAGTCTGCACACCCGCACGAGTGTAGGCAATGCCGCTCAACTAAACAGTTTGGCAGATTTGTCTTCACAGAAAGGGCAGTGGCAGGTGTTTTCCATTAATGTGGAACCTGGTGCTTCAGCGCTGGAGGTGGCCATAGCCGGGGCCGCGGAGCAGGGCGATGCGGACCTCTATGTGAACCCTGTTTCGGAACCCAGTACTACCGTGTACGCATGCCGTCCGTTCAAGAATAACAGCAATGAAAGATGTGTGATCGACCGCCCCAGTCCGGGAGTTTGGTTTGTGGGCGTCAGGGCTTATTCGGTTTATTCCGACGTTAGTTTGAAGATAACTGTTCGCTAGATAACTTCTCATTAATCCGAGGTAGGCACAATGTAAGGCGGACGTCCGGTGGATCGAAGACACAGCACCCCGGGTTATTGCGAAGTTACTTCGTTAGGTGTAGATTCCAGTACTATACCCAAAGCGTTTGAGATTTAGGTATATTATTGAAAATCTGCATAAAGATTACCCTATGCTTAGTATCGAATCCATTGTCTCCGCCAGTCGTCGTATCCACCCCTTTGTCAATAAAACCCCCATACTCAGTTCTTCCTTGCTCAATCACTGGCTGGGTCACAAAATTTTCTTTAAAGCCGAGTGTCTGCAGAAAATCGGCGCGTTTAAAGCCCGCGGTGCCTGCAATACCATCGCTTGGCTGAGGGAAAACAATAAGCTGGATGATACCGCTCAAAGCCGGCCGCGAATCATCGCCAATAGTTCGGGAAACCATGCTCAGGCTGTAGCCTGGGCGGCGAGCCAGTTTAAGATCCCAGCCACTGTTTATATGCCCGAAAATGTTTCAACGGTAAAGGCCAGGGCCACGGCCGCTTATGGCGCGGAGGTTGTATTTTGTAAAAACCGTCTCGAAACCGATGCCCAGGTCACACTGACGGCGAAGCAGGATAATGTGTATTGGGTTCCCCCTTATAATCACGAACAAGTTGTGGCAGGGCAGGGCACCGCTGTCTTCGAAGCACTTTCCGAGTTGGGCGAGATCGACGCCGTATTCGCTCCCTGCGGCGGCGGCGGTCTGTTGTCAGGATCACTGATTGCCGCCAGAGCCTTGTCTCCCCATGCAGCGGTTATCGGCGCTGAGCCGCTGAATGCCAATGACGCCGCCGAGTCGCGGCGAAAGGGATCGATTCAGACGCTGCAAAACACGCCGCAGACCCTGGCCGATGGCGCTATGACGCTGGCGGTTGGCGATATTACCTTTGAGTATCTGAAGCAGTTGGATGAGTTCTACGAAGTGAGCGAAGCGGATATCGCCTATTGGTGTCAATGGTTAAATCATTTGTTAAAGGTGCGTATCGAACCCACTGGCGCATTGAGTATGGCGGCCGTAAAACAATGGCTGGCAAAACAGTCTGACAGCAAAACTGTTTTGGTGGTTCTTTCCGGTGGAAATATGGATGGGAAAACGGCACAGAAGCTATGGTGCACTGACTACTTGACATCGACACCCTGTCTTACAGGTTGAAACCCGATCGGCTGAGGCACAATTCCGCAACTGCTGTTCGTGCAAACTGAAAGCATCGGCAAATATTTCAAGCAGTTTTTCCCGCCCCCAAGACGGCATCAAACATTTGTAAATTCCGACTTGGTTCACCGCCGCGACAAGGTTAATGAAATCCTCAAGGCTACCGTCACACGTTGTCCACGGCCTCAAGCCTGGGTGAGTATTTGGTCGAGGCGATCCATAAGGGCAATCCGGTCAAGGTGTCGTGGCACTGTGGTACAACTATGCTTCGCAAATTCGAATGCCGGTATCCCGGCAAATCGGACTTAACCCTATTGTTGCATAAATTTGAGCGGTATTTTCAGGGGCGCGCGCAAATTTTTCTAACCGGAGCATAGCTCACCCTATGTGAGGATTAGAAAAATTGAGCACGACCCTGAAAATGCTGCTATAGAAGGAGCGAAGCGGTATTTTCAGGGCAAGCGAAAACTATCTTTACGCAGCAGATCTATGCCGCATTTGAGGTTGGAGATCCAATTCAGAAACTGGTCGATAACAGCGCGTCCCGCAAAAGGCTTTCCGTGTTGAGGCACGATTATTTCCACGTCAAGTTGCCTGACCATATCCGCCCACAAGGCTGTTACCTTTTGCGATCCCATATAACGCTGGTGAAATTTTTCCATCAAAGGGACGTGTTTGTCAAAATCGTCGACCGGCTCACCGGCATTGCCTTCTACAAGAGAAGCACCCATATCACCGGAAAACAAAATTTTGCTGACCGGATCATAGAACTGGAAATTGCCCACGGAATGTAGATAGTGGGCTGGCAAGCATTTGATAACAGATTTTCCAAAACTGATAGATAAGCCGCCATCTGGAATTTCAATCATGCGCTCAGCAATGTCACTCTCCATTCGAGTGTTGACAAAAGTAGAGGCAAGGTGTGGTAAAAATCGACTCCACAGACGCGAGGTTGCTACCTTGCAGTCGGTGTGCATAAGCCAGCGGGGCAGGGAACTGATAATATCCGGGTCCTGGTGGGAAGCAAAAATAATTTCCAAATTGGCAATATTGATATACTTGCTGATTTGTATGGACAGCGGCGTAAAAGTCAAATCCCCGCCAGGATCTATCAGCGCAACATGATCACCGTCTATCAGTAAAAACTGATTCGCCTGAATTCCGTGCCCCTGCACCAGGGAATGAAAAGCGATGCACCTGTGCCCGTTTTGGTCAAAAAGAATATTGGCCGAATTATTGTTCATTGCATTTATTCATAAGGAGTTATTCCAAAACAAAGTAACTTCTCAATAATCCGGAATCGGCACAATGTCAGGCGGACGTCCCGCCAGATCGAAGGTACAATATCCCGGGTTATTGAGAAGTTACGAATCAGACCAACAAAATTATAGCATATAACTGTAGGTAGGATTAACTTGAATCAACAAAGGTGGACTAGGACCGTACACGAAATAACCTCCGGTCCCTAGTATTACAACCAGAAAACATTTTCCCCTTAAACTAGGGGATATCCCTTTGGCTGAGGCTTTATTTACTGGCTAAGGCTCAGATCCCTAAAAAAGTGATACTCCACATCGTGCTCACCCAGGGGTTGTCGACATTGGTCACAGACGATACGGGCGCTCAAGTGTTTGCCACAGGTGTCATGGTACAATTGCATGGGCTCACCTGCGCCTCTGTCGCACCATTTACTGCCCCATTGAAACAACGCTAAAAAGTAGGGGAAAAGAGCTTTGCCCTTGGTCGTCAAGTGATATTCGAGGCGCAAGGGTTGCTGCTGATAGGGAACCTGTTCAAAAATACCTTCACTGGTGAGAAATCGCAGCCGGTCACTGAGAATATTGGTCGCGATAGGAAGATCCTGGTGAAACTCATCAAACCGCTTTAGTTTCTGAAAGGCAAGCGATATAACATTGGCAGTCCAGCGGTCTCCGACAATACTGATCAGATTTTTATAGAGCGTCCGGGAGGTCGGCACCTTTTCGATAGCCACCGACGAGCGACGGCGAACTTTTTTCTTCCGCAAATCTTTGGTGGCACCAGGCCCTTCCCGATAGCTTATATCCTCCGCGCGTACTTCTTCACCACAATGGTCACAGCACATTTTGGGATGAAAAATGGATCCGCAGCCGCGGTGAGTCAAGGTCAGCTTTTCAATCTCTTCACAAGGGCTGAAGCGGCGCTCCCATTCCAATGCCATTAACGCCAGCGGGTGCATTTCGATAGACTTGGAGGTGAGGTGGTATTCCGCTCTTTTACCGCCATTTTCCGGTATCTGTTTTTTTAGACAGCCTATGTTGACCAACCAGGCCAGACGATCGGTTAGAACCCCCCGCGACGCTCCGGTTTCTTTGAGTAGCCCCGTAAACGAGTGAATCCCCCAAAATACTTCCTGAATAATCAGCATAGACCATTTGTCACCGATCTGATCCAGGGCACGGTCAATGGAATTGGCGCGTGTCAGCAACTCGGTTGAACTCATATAAACTGCACCTGTTTTTTTATCCCTTGCCTATTCCAGTCAAAAATTTCCGGCTTTGGAGCCTGACTGAGCAACTCTTTCAAGCGCAGTAAAACCACGCCTGAGGATATAAATCTCACGTTGTCGCCACATACACATTAGTAAACTTGGCGACAGTATGCCACAACCGGCGCGGTTTTAGTGCTTTTCTTATTCAATTTTGTTCTTATTTTTTTGTTTTCTACAATAATCAACCCCTCTGTACAGTGCCTGGAAGTTTGCCAAATTGAATTCCATACACTTTCTGTACAATATTTATCCATTTATTCAAGGGGACAGACCAATGAAAAATAAGCAAGGGTCCGAAAATAAAAATGATGCTGCCATTCGGATAGGGAGGAGGGGTTTAACGATCCAATCCAAACGACTTCTAGAAAAAGATTAGCAGGAAATATCCAGAATTTATAAAATGAGGCTATATTTGATGCGGAAAATACAAAAAAATGCTCTAAACAGGCAAGTTACTGCAACTTTATGTATCTGTGTAGATGCAACTTCGCCCTGGGCTCCAACGGCGGCATTGCCGTGCTTGCGTTTGATAAGGAGGCTTCTGTTAGCGGTATCTGAAATCTAGGTAGGCTGACTCCAGGGCATCGATATCGGGAATGACCGCCGTTTCACCGGCAATCGATACGTGCATCAACTCAAACGGCTTCTTATCAGCCGTACTGATCTCGCTGATTTCTTCCGCATTCACTCTGGCCAACCTGGGAATTCCCTGCGTAACCAGAGCGATAAAGGGCAGGCTGTCACAGATGCGGGTATTGTTAATCACCGCTA
>JARROD010000060.1:0-28204 GCA_037384225.1 Exilibacterium sp. | reverse complement strand
CAGAAAGAAGTAAATTTTTTTCTTTGTTTAAAGTTATCAATCCACGTTTAATGCATTACTGGGAAATAACCGATGCGGGCGAAGCCGATTTTGTGATCGTTGATACCGACTACAAAAAAAGTCATATACAAAAACTGAAAAATGAGTTTCCAAACAGTAAATTGGTGGTCTATACGCAGACGCCTCCGCCTGAAAATATTCTCTATTTGCTAAAACCCGTACGCGCAGGCAACCTGATTAACTTCCTCAACCATACCTGCGGATCGTTGCCGACGCGGTTGACTGTTGTTGGCAATATCGACTCCAGCCAGGCATTTATTCCCGAATATTTACTGTCGCGGATTAAAATGAGTTCGACATCTATGCTTTGGACAGCGCAATCGGTACCCGTGATTGGATATTGCAAACGGGACAAAGTCATTGTTTTAAATCACAGGCAATTTAATTCGTGGTTTGACAGGGATAAAAACTATTTATTCAATCGTGTACGTAGCGGCGGGGAAGCCAGCAATGGGGAAATCGCCAAGCTGGAAAACACTGAGGGGTTCATTACCTATGATTTCGAACAGTTTTCCTGGTTGACTTATCTGAACCTGTCCAACAATGTTTTGCACGGTGATTTAACCGGAAATACGACTTTTGGGTTATATAAATGGCCGGACTTCACCCGCCTGCCACATACACCCAAAGACCTGGTCTTGACCGCGGCATTGATGAAACAACCAATGACAGCACAACAGCTGACCACTCATACACACGTTAATCGCAGAAGGGTCATCGGCTTTCTCAACGCCTGTCATTCGGTCGGTCAGCTAAAAGTGATTCACAACTCACCCTTGGGAATTGAGAAGAACCTGGCATATAAAGCACCTTCCGAACTTATTGGAAAAATAATGAAAAAAATTATCGGATCAGTTTAATATGAAGGAACTGAAAATTATTTTTGCTGGTGCCAGAGGTTCCGGTAAAACCACAGCGATATCAACGCTCAGTGAAACACCTGTTTATTCAGTCACAGGTCACGGGGAAGCGGACCCAGCGGTTGTGCGCCACCCCACCTCGGCGGCAATGGATTGTGGAGAAATTTTGCTTGAGGGTGGCCAGCGGGTCAAACTGTACGGCACACACCTTGGCCGCCGTCTTAATAAGACTCGCCGCGGGACCCTCTATCGCGAGACCCTCTATAACAATCAGAATAACCATAACAGCCGAAGTTCAAAGTGCACGGCAACCCAGGGAGGGGTTTTCACCGGAAATGTATTGGGAATCGCGGTTCTGATCAATAACGCAGCCAGAACCCCACTGGAAGAACTGGATTGGTCTCTGCAACAATTGTCGTCAACAATGTACTCACCAATATACTCAACAACGGCACATACGGCAATTGCCATCGGCATCACCCACACCGATCAGTCCAATTGTCCGTCGATGGATCTTTACCATCAGTTCATGCGGGAAAAGAAATTATTCTACCCTCTGTTTCCCGTCGATACGCGTCGTTCCAAGGATGTCAATGTACTGCTTGAAGCCATGATGGCGCTGCTGCAGGTGGCGTAACACACTATCTCAGGTTCTGGGAAGATGGCCCAACATCTCTTTTCGGGAGTGAATCATTTCTTTGTAGGTCTGCACCATCGAATAATCCACGCTGTCATCGTTGACTCGCCGGTGTTCAAGCTGGCGCTCCAGGTTGGTAATTTCCCGAATGAGCTGTTCTTTGACCTTGGTGATACTGTGGAAGGTCACTCCGACGTGTTCCGCACGCTGGTGTCGCATTGTATACCTCTATATTCCTGTAAAGGGCTTACTTCAAGCATAGACAATACAGCACAGGACGCGGGAATTTATTTTCCCTCCCGGCGCAATAATCCCTGCCAGTCATATGTAGAGTCGCCAATCACGTAAAAGTAGGGGTTAAGGATATCGTCCTTGGTGTTGTAACGTAGCGGTCTAAAATCCACGTCGACCACCCGGCCGCCGGCCGCTTCCACCACGGCCTGTGCCGCAGCGGTGTCCCACTCCGAGGTGGGGGCCAGCCGGGGATAAAGGTCTGCCTCCCCCTCCGCCACCAGGCATAATTTCAACGAGCTGCCCATGTTCTTGGTTGTCACCGGCCCCAGTTCAGCGGCGATATTATCGATTATGCGCTCCACCTCTTCGGCACCGTGGCGGCGGCTGGCGACCAGTTCAACCGGCAAGCCACCGGAGGCGCGCGAAAGCAGGGTACGCACCGCAATAGCGCGCTTATGACTATTTTCATATTTAAAGGCACCGACGCCCTTGACACCGGCATAGGTGATTCCGGTTACGGGTACCAACACCACCCCGAGCACCGGGCAACCGTTTTCGATCAAAGCGACATTGACGGTAAATTCCCCGTTGCGGTTGATAAATTCCTTAGTGCCATCCAGGGGATCGATAATCCAATAACGCCGCCATTGACGCCGCACATTAAAAGGCGGCAACAGAGACTCTTCGGACAAAACTGGCACCTCCTCCAGCAAGGCGGTCAACCCCGGCTCCAGGATTGCGTGGGCGGCCAGGTCCGCCGCGGTTACAGGTGAATCATCGGCCTTGATATCCACCTCGACCCCCTGACTCTGGTTGTAAACGTTGAGAATCGCCTCTCCGGCTCGCTGACACAGGCAAATGACCTGTTCTAATAATGCGATATCGGCGGGAATAGTGGTACTCGGGGTAGAATCCTTCATTGCTGGGCCCTTGCGGAACGTCTCTATAAAACCAAAGGTAACACGATAAAATGCTGCTCAGGAATGACTATCGTTCCAATTGCGTGCTTATTTGATGCTACCATTATAGGGAAGTACACCCACCTTAAAAGGCGTAAAGGCGCCAAATTGTCAATTGTCGGCGTTCATTGGGCTTCATTATCCAGGATTTTGCCGGCATACTGGGAAATCTTCCAGTTGGCCGCATAGGGAAAACTAACTGTAAATGATTGACTGGCAAGCCATTGACACTGTACTGCTGGATATGGACGGTACCCTGTTGGACCTCCATTTCGATAACTATTTCTGGCTGGTTCACCTCCCAAAGCGCTATGCGCAGACCCATGGAATCGATGAACAGCTCGCCAATCAGCAGCTTATGGGCCACATTAAAGCCCACGAAGGCACTCTGCAGTGGTATTGTCTGGAACACTGGTCGCAGTTACTGCAAATGGATATCGCCAGTCTCAAAGCTGAAGTCAAGGACAAAATTCAGGTGCGGCCTTTCGTCATAGAGTTTTTAAGCCGTCTGCAGGCGCTGGACAAAAAACTGGTGTTGATTACCAATGCCCACCCCCAGAGCCTGAATATCAAACTCGAGGTGACGGCCATAGACCGTTGGCTGGATATGGTTATTTCTTCCCACCAGTTTCAGCAGCCCAAAGAAGCGCGGGCGTTCTGGAAACAACTGCAACAGCACGAGCATTTCGATCCGCAGCGAACATTGTTTATTGATGACACTGTACGCATACTGCGCTCGGCGGAACAATTCGGCATTCGCCACCTTCTGGGTATAAAACAACCAGACAGCCAGCGCCAACCGCTGGATATTGAAGGCTATCCCGCCATTGCACACTTTGACGAAATCATGCCACCACTTAAGGAGTGAGACTCAATGAAAGCTCACTCGCGGCTGAACTTCCGACAGTCAATCAACATAGGGGCAAGCCCCGGGTAGAGAGCGAACTGAACCAAAAGACACCATGGATAAAGTTAGAATAGACAAGTGGCTGTGGGCGGCGCGGTTTTTCAAAACCCGCAGCTTGGCCAAACAGGCGATCGAGGGCGGCAAGGTGCACGCCGACGGCCAACGGGTGAAACCCAGTAAGGATATTACTGTCAATCAGATGTTGACAATTCGTCAAGGCTGGGACGAAAAAACGGTTGTGGTGACCGCTTTGACAGACCAGAGGCGGGGCGCCAGCGAAGCAGCACAGCTTTATCGGGAAACCGCGGAGAGCCTTGCTTTACGGGAACAACGTGCGGCTGAGCGCAAAACGGTGCATGGCATGAAAAACGACACTCCGCGCCGCCCCACGAAAAAACAGCGCCGGCAAATCCACCGCTTTCGTGAAAAAAACGAGGAGCAATTGTAACTGTTCCCGATATAACAAATATGATGGTAACTTTTAATGATTAAATTTGAACATTTGGTTGCAGCGCTGTTGTTCAGTTTGAGCGTTCCAGTGCTAGCCGAGAGTGAAGAGGAAATTGAGCTTCTAAAACGCGCCGTCGTAAAAATCTATACCACGTCAGCAGCTCCAGACTATTTCACCCCCTGGCGGCTTCTCAATCCGGCCCAAAGCAGCGGATCCGGCGCCGTAATAGCCGGCAAGCGTATTCTAACCAACGCTCATGTGCTGGCCGACGCCCGCTACATTCAGGCGCAAAAACACGGCGATCCGAAAAAATACCTCGCCAGGGTTGCCTTTATTTCCCACGAGGCGGACTTGGCAATCCTTGAAGTCGAAGACAATGATTTTTTTAAAAACCTGCGCCCACTTGGCTTCGGCAAACTGCCGGCGCCACTACAGGAAGTGTCCGTCTATGGGTATCCGTTCGGCGGCAATTCGCTGAGCATTACCAAAGGCATTCTCTCCCGCGTCGAACACCAGCGATATGCTCACAGCGGCAGCTATCTCCTCGCCGGCCAATTGGATGCGGCCATTAACCCCGGCAACAGTGGCGGGCCGGTAATCGTCGATCATAAGATCGTCGGTGTGGTCATGCAGGCCAACACCAGCAGCCGCGCGGAGAATCTCGGCTACTTCGTGCCTCCCAGCGTGATACGTCATGTATTAGAGGATGCCGAAGATGATATCCAAGACGGCTTTCCGGATCTGGGCTTCCGCACTCAGAGTATGGAGAGCCCGGCCATGAAAACCGCCTATAAACTGGGCCCCGACCAGACAGGCACGCGGGTGGCCAAGGTGTTTGACGGTTCTCCTGCAAGTGACATACTACAGATTAACGATATTATCCTCTCTATCGATGGTTATGACATAGCCGACGACCGCTCCATTGAATTTCGCCCCAATATGCGCACCAATTTCAAGTATGCGATAGATCAGCACCATATCGACGATAAGGTAAAGCTGACCATTTCCAGGGCCGGCAAAATCAAAAAAATAGCCATAAAAACCAGAAAAAACCGTGCCAATTACACCCTGGTACAAAAAGAACAGTTCGATCGGCTGCCGGAATACTATATCTACGGTGGTATTGTCTTCGTGCCCCTGAATATGAACCTGATCAAACGCTGGGGGAAAAATTGGCACAGTAAGGCACCTGTGGATTTTCTGCACTGGCGCAACCGCTGGAGCTCTAATGAACAGCAAGAATTGGTCGTAGCGCTCAAAGTTCTGCCCGCCGATGTTAATCTGGGCTACCACGACTGGAAAAACTGGATTATCCAGTCCGTTAACGGGCAGCCGATCACCAATTTTAAAGACTTTTGCAACCTGCTCCGCAATAACACCACCAGCCATGTTATCTTTAAGGATGCAGAGGGCTATCAGATGGTGATCGATCACGATCAAGCACTGGCTACGAATCAGGCGGTGCTGGAGCGCTATGCGGTTCCCAGCAACCACTCTCCGAATTTGTTCGCGGAGCGGATTGCCGATGTCCACAACGGCAACTGACCGTCCATGAAAACACTTCCCTTCACCATTGCATTGCTGCTTGCCAACACCTGGCTTGCAGCCGGTGCGGGCGCGGAGGTTTATCGTTGGGTGGATAAAAATGGCAAGGTCCACTATAGCGATAAAAAACCGCCCGACAGCAATGTGGAGAATATTTCCAGCCAGGTCGAAAAATCCAATATCGACGAAAGCAGCCGTGAAACCCGCAAACTTGGCAAAATATTTGCTCCGGAATCGGCGGCTGAGATACGTCTGCGTCAACAGCAGCAAGCTCAGCAAGAGGCGCGACGGCAGCAGCATGAGAACAAGTGCAAACAAGCCCGCGAGCGTCTGAGCAAACTCAAAGGTCGGGTTTACTTTATCGATAAGAACGGAAAGGCATACAATATCAGTGAAAAGGAGCGCAAGCGGCGCGAAGAAGCGATGGAAGACGTTATCAGGCAGCAATGCTCATGACTCGGTTTCGGAATTAAAAACATTCAGAAACCGCTACCCGGCTACAAGCCGGTCAGGGCTACAGAGAATGACAAAAACCCATAAAAATCATATTTTCACCGATTTATGTCCCGCTCAGCTGGTGGAAGCCGCCCTCACCCGGGGCGAAGGCAGACTGGCCCACAACGGCGCTCTGATCACCGAAACCGGACGGCGCACTGGCCGATCACCCCTTGATCACTATATTGTCGATGAACCCTCATCCACCGATAGCATCGACTGGGGCTCGGTCAACCGCCCCTTCGGCGCCCAGCAATTCGACGCTCTCTGGGAGCGGGTCAAGGACCATATGGCGGGTGTCGACAATTTCATCTCCAATCTTCACCTGGCCCAGGACCCGGGCCATTACCTACCGGTTAAAGTAACTACGGAAACCGCCTGGCACAACCTGTTTGCCCGAAACTTGTTTATTGCCACGGAAAACTTCAACCCCAAAGGAAAAAACAATTGGCGAGTCCTGCACGCCGCCAATTTTACATGCGTACCCGAGCGCGATGGTACCCAGTCGGATGCGGCAGTCATTATTCACTTCGGCAAGCGCAAGGTGCTACTGGCGGGTATGAAATACGCTGGAGAACTCAAAAAAGCCTTATTCTCAGTGCAGAACTTTCTGCTCCCGGAAAGAGACGTACTACCGATGCACTGTTCGGCGAGCCAGGACGGGAACGGCGATACCTGCCTGTTTTTTGGCCTTTCAGGCACGGGAAAAACCACGCTTTGCCTGAACCCGGAACGCCGCCTGATAGGTGACGACGAACTCGGATGGGCGAGAGGGTCGGTATTCAATATGGAGGGCGGCTGCTATATCAGATGCTCCTCCCTGGAGGAAATTCCGCTGCAGATCGACGCCGCAATACGCTTCGGCACCGTTGTGGAAAACGTGGTTCACGACAATGAACAGCGCCAGCCGGATTACAACGACAAACGCCTTACAGAAAATGGCCGCTGCGCCTTTCCGCTCGATCATATCGATAATCGGGTACTGGAAAACCGCACTGGCGAACCCCGCCATATCATCTTTTTAAGCTGCGACCACAACGGCGTTCTGCCGCCGCTGGCCCTGCTGGGCAGGCACGCCGCCGCCTACCACTTCCTATCCGGTTATACGGCTAACATCGGCGCCGGCGAATACGGGGACATGGGCGTTGTCGGATCGGTATTTTCACCCTGCTACGCCGCCCCCTTTACGCCGCGACCGGCGCGCGAATACGCCGATTTGCTGATGAAGCGCATCGACGAGTCCGACGCCCGGGTTTATCTACTCAATACCGGTTGGAGTGGCAGCCCCAATGGCAATGGCTCGCGCATACCGCTGGCAATCACCCGCGCCCTGGTCTCGGCGATTCAAAGCGGTTCCCTGGAGAGCGTGGAAAGTGAACACCTGGATGTTCTCAATCTGGATATCCCCCTGCGGGTCGAGGGTGTGGACAGTTACCTGTTGAACCCGCGCAACGCCTGGGACGATCCCGCCGCTTACGATCAAAAGGCCAATGCGTTAGCCGGCCTGTTTGCCGACAATATTAAGAAATTCGATCTTTGCGCAGATGTCCTGGCGGCGGGGCCGCGCCCTCTCCCCCTCTGAAATACGGTATTGACGTTTATGGCTGTGTGCATATTAACCGCCATTACTGTATTCGCCGAAATGAACCCTATTACTATTCAAGTTGAGATAAGAGGATCACAACAATGACTATTGGAATTGGCGGCTCGACTTCCGCTGTGGAACTGGCCAAGCTCAAAGACATGACCTCCGGCGTACAGCCGATTGCCAAAGCGGAATTCGTCTCTCGTATTGAAAAGGCGCAGCGCCTGATGTACGAGCACGGGATTGATGCCATCTATGTGAATGCCGGCACCAATCTCTACTATTTCACCGGCACGCGTTGGCGCCCGAGTGAACGTATGGTGGGGGCCATTATTCCCCGTGATGGCGAGCTGCAATACATTGCTCCGGCTTTCGAAGAAAAAACCCTGAAAGAGTATATGTTAAATGAGGGGTCGGTAAATATCTGGGAGGAGCACGAAAGCCCTTACACCTTGTTCGGCAGGCTGTTGACGGCCCTGAATATCCCTGGCGGCAGCACTATAGGTATCGATGAATCCACCGCCTTTTTTACTTTTGATGGTATTCAACAGGCCAGTCCACAATACCGTTACTGTGACGCCAGACCGGTCACCGCGCGGTGCCGGATGCTTAAATCAGCCGCGGAACTGGCGCTTTTTCAGAGAGCCAAATACATGACCCAGGAGGGTCATAAAAGCGCCGCCCGCATTCTCGAACCAGGCATTACGACCACACAAGTCACGGCTTTTATCGACAGTGCCCATCGGGCTGTGGGCGCCGAAGGTGGCTCCTCATTTTGTATTGTCTTATTCGGTGAAGCCTCTGCATACCCCCACGGCGTGAAGCATCCCCAGCAGTTGCAGGAAAACGATATGGTGTTAATCGACACCGGTTGTCTTCTGGGCGGTTACAATTCTGATATCACCCGCAGTTACGTCTATGGCGAGCCCAGTGAGCGCCAACGCCGTGTGTGGAACACCGAAAAAGCCGCCCAGGCCGCCGCCTTCGCCGCCGCGCAACCGGGAGTGCCGTGCAGTTCAGTGGACGCAGCGGCCAGGAAAGTCCTGGAAGCCGAGGGTTTTGGGCCGGGCTACAAAATTCCGGGGCTGCCCCACAGGACCGGTCACGGAATAGGGCTGGACATTCACGAATGGCCCTACCTGGTCGGCGGCGATCAAACACCCCTGACAACGGGCATGTGCTTCAGCAATGAACCCATGATCTGTATACCCGGGGAATTCGGCATCCGCCACGAAGACCACTTTTATATGACAGACACCGGACCGCGATGGTTTACCCAGCCCGCGCATTCCATCGATGACCCCTTCGCCTACGAAGCTTAACAATTATTGAGCATTATTAACCCTCAAAACCTTTATACTTGAGGCTTTCAGGGCAACAACCCGCTTACAGGAGCACACCGTATGGACTTACTGAGACTGCTGGCAAATATACTGTGGCTGCTGCTGGGCGGCCTCTCCATGTGCCTGGCCTGGTGGTTTTTCGGTATCCTCGCGGTGGTGACGATTATCGGTATTCCCTTTGCCCGCGCCTGTTTTGTAATCGGGCTGCTGGCGCTGTGGCCGTTCGGAAAGGATACCGTCAGCCGCCAGTTGGTAAACGACTACGACGACATTGGCACCGGCCCCCTGGGCCTCATTGGCAACGTGATCTGGTTTGTATGCGCCGGTTTCTGGCTTGCCATCGGGCACTTGATTCACGCCCTGGTCTTTGTGATTACCATTATCGGCATACCTTTCGCGCTGCAGCACCTAAAGCTCGCCAAACTAAGCGTTTTTCCCATTGGACAGACGATCGTCGATATAGACTAGTGCCCTCTAACGCTTTGCGATATAGTTCCTGAAAAAATAATACAGTTCACTCTATGAATCACCCTGCTTTAATCCAAAACGATGCCACGGTTATGGGGCTGTTGGCCATCATTCTCGGTATAGTCTTTCATACCGCCAACAGTCAGCACAGAGTTTGCAAACGTTTTTACCGCTATGTACCGGCGATTCTGCTCTGCTACTTTCTGCCCTCACTGCTGAACACCTTTAACATCGTCGACGCCCACAACTCACAGCTCTATTTCGTTGCCTCCCGCTATTTATTACCCGCCTGCCTGGTGCTGCTGACGCTTAGCGTGGATTTAAAGGAAATCGCCAAACTGGGTAGAAAGGCGCTGATTTTGTTTTTGACCGGGACCTTCGGTATTGTCGCAGGCGCTCCCATCGCCCTGCTGCTGCTCGCCGGATTGTTTCCAGAACTCCTCAATGACAATGGCCCTAATGCCGTCTGGCGCGGTATGACAACGGTGGCGGGAAGCTGGATCGGCGGCAGTGCCAATCAGGCCGCAATGAAGGAAATCTACACAGTAGGCAGCGATGTTTTTTCCGCCTGGGTTACTGTCGATATTTTTTTCGCCAACCTGTGGATGGCGGTACTCTTGTATATGGCGGCGCACGCAAAAACGATCGATGCGCGGGTGGGTGCCGATGTCTCGGCTATCGATCACTTGCGCGCAAAGGTTGAAACCTATCACGCCGAACACGCGCGTATTGCTCAGTTACCTGATTTAATGGTGCTGTTAGCGGTTGGATTCGGCGTCACGGGGCTCGCCCATTGGTGTGCCGACATGATACAGCCCTGGATGGTGGTAAACTTTCCAGAAGGCGCGAAATACAGTCTCCACAGCCAGTTTTTCTGGCTTATTATTATTGCCTCCAGCGTCGGTGTCGGGCTCTCTTTTACCAGAGCCCGACACCTTGAAGCCGTTGGCGCCTCCCGGATCGGATCGGTATTGTTGTACATACTGATCGCCAGCATAGGCTTGCATATGAATGTGAAGGCAATTGCCGACACGCCTCTTTACTTTCTGATAGGCACTGTCTGGATGCTGATTCACGCCGGTTTAATG
The DNA here is from genome assembly GCA_037384225.1 of Exilibacterium sp. Lineage (GTDB taxonomy): Bacteria > Pseudomonadota > Gammaproteobacteria > Pseudomonadales > Cellvibrionaceae > JARROD01. The sequence continues at coordinate 17,572 of JARROD010000060.1, read as the reverse complement.
CTGACGGTGGCGAAAATTCTCAAAGCTCCGCTGTTTTATATGGCGGTCGGCAGCCAGGCAAATGTCGGTGGTGCCGCCTCGGCACCGGCGGTGGCCGCCGCTTTTCATCCGGCGTTGGCGCCGGTAGGGGTTTTGCTGGCAGTGCTCGGTTATACCGTCGGCACCTACATGGCCTGGTTTTGCGGTCAGGTGCTGCAGATGATCGCCGCCATCTAATCATCCAATCGCCGGCGTTTTAAATATTGTTTTTGGTAGACCGCCGGCGAGATACCCGTCCAGCGGATAAAAGCCCGCCGGAAGTTGGAAACATCACTGAAACCGAGTAATTCCGCCACATTCTCCACGGACAGGGCGTGGCCGACGAGGTAGGTTTGCGCCAGTTCCTGCCGCAGCGCATCCAATATCTTTTGAAAAGAGGTTTTTTCACCCTCCAGCCGACGGCGGAAGGTGCGGCTGCTCATATTAAAATGCGCCGCTGCCTGCTCCAGCGAAGGGTAGGGTCGCCCACTGGCGAGTAAATGTTTCTTCACTTGAGCCTGTAGCCCCGCATCGTCATCCATTTTTACCAGTAATGACTCACACTGCTGTTGATATATTTTCAACATCGCCGGATTGGCAAACTGTGGTTTTTCCGAAAGAATGTCCACCGGTAAGCAGATTTCACTGCGAGGCGCATCAAAATGAATTTGGTGACCAAATATTTGGCGATAAACATACGCGTAAGCGGGTTCGGGATAGGAAAAAGTTATCCTCACATCAAAATCATCGCGGTGTAAAAGTTGTTTCAGCGACGTCAGCAAACTGGCAAAAAATATCTCCACATTGACCGCTCTTTCCCCCGGCTTGTCTTCATCGATCAAAAAACTTATATGTACCCAAGTGGCATCCTGCTCGTGCACCAATGTCGCCGAATCCAGCAACAGATGATAGTATTTCATCAGTATATCCACTACCTGCTGCATATTTTTACAACTCATCAACGCGTACCCGAGAACACCGTGAGAAGTCAATGTCAACCTTTGCCCGTAGTACAAACCAAGCGCCGGCTGGGCGGTTATTTGCAGTGCGTTGTCGATCATTGTCCACAACTGGCGGGCCGATACCCGCCTTTCAATATCCATCAACGCCGCCTCATTGAAACCGAAATCATCCAGCAGGCCAGCATTATCGCCGCCCTGCTCTTCAACCAATTCCAGCAAAATGGCAACATAGGTGACAGGAAGCATTGCATGCGGCATAACTCCAAGGCCCTCTTAATCTAGTTATTACCTTGCGCTTTTTTACTTTGTGTCTCTTCACATTGTATCTATTTATATCGTATCTACTTACATCGTACCTGTCTTACATTGTGCTCTCCGTCAGTTTAACACCAGCTTGGCCGGATCCGACCAAAAGCTGGCAAAAGATAACCTTGCCACAAAACCTATTGCAAGCAAAACTTAAATCGACACACAAGTATAAAAGTCCCCCAGGTTTAGAAAAACAATTTGAACAATAAATCAGTTTTTGGATTAAAAAACAGCCTTGAGCTTAGGATAGAGACAGCCTTGAGCTTAGGATAGACAGCCTTGAGCTTAGGATAGACAGCCTTGAGCTTAATATAAGACAGCCCTGATCCCAAACAAAAAAGAGTATAGCGATGGCAGTTGAATATATTAAAAAGCCCCCCAGGAAACTGACATCCTTTCAAATGGCAGAACAGATCGAAGTTGAAAACGAATTGGAACTGACGCCGGCCGCGGTTAACGATGTCGCCGAAATTTTTACGACGCCCCTGACCGGCACCTACAACTGGGACTACCGCTTACAGGAAAACCGAATCAAGCAATTGTACGAACTGGGCAAAAAACTCAATTGGAATGCGGAAACCGATATTGATTGGAGTCTATCACCCGGCACGCTGTCCCACCAAGAGCGTGAAGCACTCAGCGGCTACCTCGGCTACGCCCCCTACGAGGCATTGAGCGAAGAGGATAAGATAGCATTTATCAAACATCAGGACGTCTGGACTTATTCACAATTTTTACACGGCGAGCAAGGTGCGCTGCTGGTGGCATCTCAACTAACATCTTGTGCCCCCACCTTTAATGCGAAGTTATTCGCCGCCTCACAAACCTTTGACGAAGCCCGCCACGTAGAGGTTTTCAACAAGTATCTACAAACTAAATTTGGCAAGATGTTTCCTGTGGATCCAGCGCTCAAAAGTATATTAGATAAAATACTCAGCGACGAACGCTGGGATTTAAAATTTATCGGTATGCAGGTCATCATCGAGGGGTTGGCGCTGTCGGCCTTTAATACCATTCATGCTCTGGCACCGGAAGGACTATTGAAAAGCATTCTGCATCTGGTCATCCGCGACGAAGCCCGCCATGTTGCGTTTGGCATCCACTATCTGGAAGAATTCGTCAAATCGCTTTCCCAAAGTGAGCGCGAAGAGCGGGCCATGTTTGCCTATGAAGCCTGCCTGGTCAGCCGCGAGCGACTTGTGCCCACTGGTTTGTTCGAACACTGGGGTTGGGATGTGGAAGAATCGCGCAAAGTCTTTCTGGACGCTCAAGTAGCCACTGAATTCAGAAACCTACTGTTCAAACGCATTATTCCCAACTTAAGGCACATCGGTTTAATAACCGACAAAGTACGCCCACTGTTTGAACAACTGGATATCCTTCAGTACGAAAATCTGATGGACGACGGCGATATTGACTGGGCCGAAATGAACAAGCCACTCTATCAATGAAACAGCGCCAGGGGTAATTCGATCAGAGTGAAACTTGTCATTGGCCGGACTGGACGCATCGGAGGCGAAAACCGGAAGTTATTTCGTGCACGGCCCTAAGTGTTGTGGGCAAGCTTGCACAGCTCCAACATTTCCCGGTTGTACTTGTACACGTAGTCTAACGCTTTATTCATCAACTGCTGATCTCTTTCGTTGATTGTCTGCTCCGTGTCCTGTTGCTTTGGAGCCTTGATCTCGTACAGCAAATCGACACCGCATAAATGTTGTGCCGACTTCACTTCGTCCAATGCAATTCCTGGAACTGTAATACGGAGCCCATCGAATGCCAGCAAGCGATAATCTTTATGGGCAACCGCGTTTTCAATATCTTCATTGACAACCGCGTTTTCCACCCAGCTTAGGGGGTGTACTGGTTTTGCCTCCTCTACTTCGGCTGGAATCTGCACTGTGAACCCCACCACCGCATAAATATACCCAGAACCACTTCGCTACTTCTGAGTTCGAAAATTTATGCAGCGATAAGGTGAAGTCAAGGCTTCCGGAGTGGTTATCGCTGTTTATTAATATTAACCCTATCGTTGCATAATTTTTCGGCCCAGGACCGCTTCGCTCCTTCCATAGCAGCATTTTATGCAACAATAGGGTTAACTCAGTATTCCCAGCTACGAATTGACACTCTTGCAAAACGCCAGCATCGCCGAGTTGTATTCGGTCGCATAGCGCAGCACCTTGGATCTCAACAACTGGTCCCGCTCACTTTCCAGCGCGTCCCCCGTGGCCGCCAAGACTCTAAACCCACAAATTTTTTCCGCTGTGCTCAGCTGGGTATCGTCGATTCCGGGAATCGTCATCTGGCGGCCTCCAAAAGCCAGCAGACGAAAGTCCTTTTTATTCACAGCTCGGGCAATATCCTTTTTAACTACAGCGGACTCCACCCACTCCAGTGGATGAAGAGTTTGAGGCTCTGTCACTCCACCTACTTCGGGCTCCATATCAAACATATTTGATGCGGAGTTGCTGCAGCCGATCATCGCTGCCCCCCAAACAATGACCGTAAGAAAAACGGTTGAATGTAAAAAATCAACAACCACACTGGCAGTATTATTCATGTCGCTTTCCGTACTTCACGCATATATCTCAGCATTAACCCAATGGCTATCAGCAGTTCACTAAAGGTTGAAAATGCGCCGCCACCGGACCCTGAACGGGCAGTTGTCTCAACAGTTCCCCTGACAGTCACACTGACATTTGCTGTTGCCGTTTCCCCTGCACTATCGGCGATTGAGTAGTCAATTGAGTCTGTTCCAGAAAAACCGGAGGCGGGTGTGTAGATTATTTGATTATTGGCAATACTGACCCGTCCGATTCCGTTATAATTTACGCCGATCACCGTTATAAAATCCCCTTCATCCACATCGCCGTCGTTGCTCAATACATCAAACTGATTTCCCACGCTGCCGGCATCGACATTGACGTTGTCTACCAGTGCAATAGGTGGATCGTTTACGGGAACAACGACTACTTCAAGGTTAAAAGGTGAACTGTTTAACTGTCCGTAAGTGACAACTACGGGCACAGTCAGAGTGCCGGCAAAATTTTCATCTGGTGTAATGATATTATTTTCCACTGCATAATTCTGTCCACTGTTTACGGTTAATGTAAAATCATCAGGGTTTTTATCACTGCTGTCGGCAACAATCAGATCACTGAGTTGAATTTCCCGAGAGCTGTCTTCAGCGAAAGCAATAGGGGTTTGGTTTTCGATACTAGGAGCAACAGCATCGGGGTTTTCCTCAATCGTAAAATTTCCCTCATTTACCGCAAAGAAGATATTATCCAAACACGACACTTTAACCCGTGCCAACTCGGTAGCAATATTGGGAGCAGTTACGGTGTATTCGCCATCGTTGGTTGTGCCGGTGGACAGTGACTCGGTAAAATTGAACCCCCCGTCAATCGACAGGTCTATTTGCACCTCAGTACAATTGAGTGGGGTGGTATCGGTACCGGCAACCTCCCAGGCTACCTGATGACTCTCGCCGCCCGCCCAATGACTGGTCGCCACTGGTGTCTGCACTATAAAGGGTCCGGCATCTCCGTAGACATTAACTTTCATCGCATCGTACCCCACTCCCCCAATACCGTCTCTGACAGTCAAACGGAAATTGAGTTCGCGCGTAGTTGTTGGGTAAGTCTCACCGACAGTGAAAGTGCCTCGTAATACATCCTCCAATCGGGGCAGATAGCGTTCACCGGAGGCAACCGGCGACCAGGAGCGAAACAGCGGTCGCAAGCCGTCGTCGACCATCGTTCCACGGCCGCTGGAAGCGGCTCCCAGATCGAATTGCTCCCAGGTATAAGTCAGTTTGTCACCGTCGCTGTCCACGGCCTCACCGGTGAGTTTAAACGGCGTGCGGGCGGGAATCACATAATCAGCCCCGGCATCCACCAATGGACTGGCATTGTTGTTCACGGACTCAGCGCCACAATCCGCCCCCTTCCCCAACTGGGTAAATTCATAAACTTGCATTATCGAATGAATATGAAAATAGGCGTCGCTGCTGTATTGCAGATTTTCTTCACCACAGATTCCAGCGTACCCCATTACGGTTGAACCGCTGCCCGGCTCAAAGGCACTGGAAAAGAAACGGTTGCCAGCACAAGAGGAACTGGTGCCGTTAAACGTGTGATAGGCTCCAAATTGATGGCCAATTTCGTGGGCCACATAGTCGACATAAAACGCGTCTCCGGTCGGCCGTGGACTACCTGTCAGACCGGAGGATTTGCGACTGTCGTCGCAGACAGATTGCAACACGGCAACTCCGCCGCCCGCGGTGTTGACGATGTGACCGATATCAAAATTGTCAATGCCGATGCGGCTACCCTGAACATCAATATTGGTGTCGAGATCCTCATCGGTATTGGCAAACGGATCTGTATCCGGGTCGGTAAATATTACCTCGTCGTTGTTGGCGACCAGTTCCAGCCTGATCGACAAATCCATTTCAAATATCTGGTTTATTCGATTCAATAGCGTGACGATGGCAGCCAGCCCATCTTCTTTAGTACCACCCTGAGCTTCAGTGTATTCGCCGGATGCACTCACAGCGATGCGGTACGTTCGCAGGGTTCTATCGCGATAGAACCCCTGCGACCTGAGCGCAGCGGTCTCTTGCACGGATTCCGACAACACAGTGTCTGTTTTCAACCTCACCAGCGGTTCAGCGTCTTTTTTATAATAACTGATATAACGTTGATCGTTGTTGCGAACCTGGGGATCGATAAACACGGTTTCGTTGTCGTAGCGAATCATGGCGTGAAAGCCGTGAGGGGTAATATCAAAGCGGCCTTTATTCGCTGGATTGCCTACCTGGTGTCCCTGCAGGGTTCTAATCGAGGGATACTTCAGGCTTAAAGCTTCGGCAACAATAGGTGAATCGACCAATTCAAATTCAACAATAGTGCCATCCGGCAGCGGCAGGGCCAGGGTTTTAACAGCCTCATCAGATTGCAAAATCGCCCTGATTTTGTCGATATCGGATCTCAGTAAGCGGGCACCGTTCGCTCTGGCGTTCACCTCTTTCGCCACAATACCCGTTGTCATAGATTGGCGCGGAACAATGTCAAACCAGAGGTTTTCGGCAAATGCGCCGGAACTCAGTGCAGAGACAATCACAACCGACTTCCACACTGATCTTTTCAACCATCCCCCTATTGCCAGCGGCAACTTACTCAACAACGCCAGAATCGAATTTAGATTATTAGTCATTTACCTGATCTACCTTAGGGTCGTGCACGACCCTAAGGTAGCCCCAACAACCCACGCTTCCTTTCCACATCAACTTCTTTTGTTTACTCGCCATACCCAAAACGTTTGAGACTTAGGTATAGAATACGCCTTGCAGTTCAATCAGCAACCTGCACCTTGATAAAAGCGGCGCGTTTTCACAGGTCCCCAAGCGCAACGTTTGATCGGTTTCACGATCTCATTGAATAAATGACAGGTATATACCCAAAGCGTTTGAGATTTAGGTATACACTGAATAGAACCGTAAAGTTAACCCTATCGTTGCATAAATTTTCGGACTCAGGACCTTTATAGAGCGGTCCTGCAACGATAGGGTTAATAACCTGGAGGTTGAATTGTTATGAATAGAGTGACGGTTGTAACTTGCGCTATTTTATACTTTGCTTTACTGGCGGGTTGTGCCCAGCAACGTATTATTATCGATAAGAAAGGTGTATCCATGCAGCAATACCTGCAGGATAAGGCGGAATGTGAAACCTATGCCGAAGAAGTCAGCATCGCCGCCTCCGCCGGCACCGGTGCCGCGCGCGGAGCCGTGCTGGGTGGAGCCATTGGAGCCATTTTCGGCAATGCAAACACCGCCGCGAGGGGCGCGGGAGCCGGGGCCGTTTCCGGTGGTGCAGGCGGTGCCAGCAAAGCCGAGCGGGAAAAGCTGCGGGTGGTGAAAAACTGCCGGGTGGGAAGGGGTTACCGGGTTTTGAACTAGTCACTATTTCTCAGGATTAGTCGTATAGGCTTCGAGTTTTTAGCGATATCGTGTATCATGCCCGGCCAAATTATCCGGTCCGTCAGCAACGGTATCAAACCTGTTATGAAAGCTCTTTACACCGTTTTTTCTATTTTTAAAAAGCTTCAATTTATAGCGCTTACCGGTTACGCAACCGTACTTTCCCTGATACCTGACCCCGGTGATGATTTCAATTCCATCTGGGATAAATACCTCCACCTCGCCTGCTGGATGGTCCTGGGCCTGTCACTGTGGCTGGCTCTGCCCGCCGGTAAACGCATCTTCGCACCCGCCGCCTGGCTGTTTGCCTATTCCGTGCTGATTGAAATTCTGCAACATATCTTACCCGAGAGGCAATTTTCGCTACTCGACATAGTTGCCAATGCGCTTGGCATTGGCTGTGCGATTGCCGCGGTGACTGTTTACGAACAGTGGCTGCTGCCTATGTTGTGGCCCAAAAAAAGTTAACGGAAAAGCATTGTCCGTTGGCCCCCTTGCAACCGCAGAACTGTGCCAACCAGGTTATGCGGCCTTGTTCAGGCCAGCGGTATGACGTAGAAGAGTACCGCGAAGAAGTGCAGAGAACTGCCCACCAGCACAAACAAATGCCAGATGGCATGATTATAAGGCAGGCTCCGCCACAGATAGAAAATCACCCCAGAGGTATAAGCCAGCCCGCCGGTGAATAACAACGTCAAGCCCCCGGCCGGCACTGTCGAAATCATCGGCTTGATCGCCGTTAACGCAGCCCACCCCATCAGCAGGTAAAGCGAGATGGAAATGGAGCGGTAGCGACGCCAGGGGGTTATTTCTAGAATAATGCCCACCAACGCCAGCCCCCAAATGATGCCGAAAATCGACCACCCCCAGGGCCCGCGCATATTGACCAGGGTAAAAGGTGTGTAAGTACCCGCAATTAAAATAAAAATCGCCACATGATCCAGAATTCTCAATATGGGTTTAACACTGGGAAGTTGAATACTGTGATAGAGGGTTGAAGTGGCATATTGAAAAATAAGGGTAAACCCAAAAACACTACAGCTTACGATGTGCCAGGCATCTCCGTAGATACTGGCAAAGGCGGTTAGTACCCCCAAACCACCGATGGCAAGCAGGATCCCGACTCCGTGTATGACGCTATTGGCAATTTCTTCACCCCGAGTGTAACGGGGAACAGCAACTAGCATAGAACGTGATTCCATTTAACTTTTATAACCCCAAAACGGCCAACTCTATTTGTCACAGTTATACTGCCTCAGTTTATCGGCTACAGCGGTGTACAGCTATGGTTACAATCCAGAATATATGGGGGATGTGAATTATTCCGAATCACTTCTGCTACTGTGCCTGCAGCCTTGCGCTGGGCACGGGTCACCCCCCAATAACGGCGCCAAAAAATGACTGACACGGTGACGGGTATCGACGAGTGTGGCCTTGTCCGCTCTCCCCTTGTTGATATCAAAGGCATGTAAAGCGTGTGGATAAATATGGGTGGTAATCGGTTTGTCACTTTGTTTTAGCAACTGGGCAATATCAACACAGTCACTGGTCGATACGACGGTATCCCGCCCGGCCATAATCAGTAGTGCAGGCAATGGCTGATCCCAACCATTGTTACGCGCCTCGGCGGGAAAGCCGCAATAGGGATACATCAAGACGACCCCTTTAACACCGCGCAATGGGTTTTCGGGTACATGGTAAAGGTTGGTGGGCAGGTGCCTGGGCGGATCCAGGGCCAGAGCGTCCATAATCGTCCAGGCACCATGAGACCATCCCATCAAAACGATATTTTCAGGGTCCACAAAAGGCAAAGCCTTTATGCTGTCCAGAGCGACAACCAGGTCACCGGCGCGTTCGGAGCCCCACAGCGCCCGGCCCGAGCAGACGCTATCTGTATTTAGATGTCGAAACGCGAAGCTGTCCACCAAAATACCCGCGTACCCCTGATCGACAAAATATTTCATCCACTCTTCAGTGCCGTCATTAATGCCGCGACAACCGTGAAATCCGACAACGGTGGGAAATAATCCCTTCTGCGGAGGCCTGTAGACCCGAAAATGTGGAGAGAGCAGCTCAGCCAATTCATTGGGTTCGTATTTTTTGACAAACCACCCCTGCAACATACAGGCCGATACTACACCGGCAATCACCAGCATCGTCATCAGCGTTATAAACAACTTGCGAAACGGGGTATTCATTGGCAATCTCGGCTCTAAGGCTGTCCACATTTAAATCTCACACGTACATCATAAGGAGCAATTGTGAATCCGCAATCTCGCCGACCAGCTATCTGTGACTTGCAAGTTCTCTTTTGCCCGATAATGTGCACGGCCCATCAATATACCCAAAGTGAAGGACTTCGCCTCCTCGGACCGGCTCGGTTATGGGTGAAACGATGAACAACGCCCACAGAAGCGCTGTTATCCCGAGCAAAAAAACGGCACAAAAAATTTCTTGCAGAAAAAATTTTTAGAGATAACTTTTATTCTTAATCATTAATTAAAGCATTTATAAAAAGTTTCAAGAGTGACTTTTTGCAAAGGCAGCGGGGAGAAATGCTTAAATATTTACGTTACCGGTATCGGAGCAATCACTATCGCGCTGGACTCACCCTCGACTAATGCGACTATTCGCACCACGACAGCGGTTACCCGTATTTCCGGCGTGACCAGTGATGCGCTGCAACAAAACGCCGCCGGATTGCGGGCTCGCTGCACTTAGCGCATAATTTATTCAGTGTCTAATTGTAATCCGGTGGCGGCCCTGCACTGCCAGTGGTGTTGGTGATAAAGTTTCGCACATTGGCGCCCATCATACGGGCAATGGATTCATCCCACATTTGTGCTTTGCCCGTATTATTATTGATCTGGGCGCCGTAAGTACCCTCGCGCGTGGCCACCGTCATAAAGGTAATGTTCTTACCTCGAACAATAGTGACATTATCTATATCGTTTCTATCCTCAACCTCAGCGGTAAAAACATTATTATTGCCGTAGCGATTGTTGGTTTTGGTAATAACCCCACTAATACTGCCAACCTTAGGCAGATCAATCTGCACTGATTGACCGACCTGAAGCCTTTTAATCGAATCGGTTTTCACCTCGAAACTATAGCCGTTGTCCGAGCGCTGTATAGACTCCGCTTCCCACGACACCACTGTATCGGCATTTTCCCGCGGCCCGGAAGGCAGTTGCTTCCCCTTTGGCTGCAAGAGTGCGCCGTTGTTAACGTTCTTCACTGTGGTCTTTCCAGCCATGGGATCAGCCCCCCCATCCCAGCGGCTGTCGATTTCGGTTTCCGAGTAACTTTCTTCGCCACCGTGTGGAGGCGCCATGTCAGGTTCTGATGTAAGCAGACCCACGCCCACACCACCGAGAGCCGTTACTGAAAGCACTGTCCACAATAAGCTGGATTTGTTTTTCATAATATTCTCTTGCTGCCTGTGATTGACATTTAAACAAACACCCTGGCGAACCCGAGGGTACCCAGTAAAAAAACGTGTTCTGTCATGAAAACAAACGATAGTGATTGCCCGCTGATATTTCTGTGAAGCACATCGGTCTAGCGATGTGACAGAGCCTTGATTATTACAAATGAACCACCTCCATTCCCCCGGTTCCGTCCAGGAGCGACTAATCCTTCACGCACAAAAAAACATCAATTTCAAGTCTGTTTTACGCAACTGGTTTTGCGCATAATGCAGTTCTTTTTCCGGTCGAGGTTCGTTTGTCTTTCCTATGAACAGCATATTTGAGCGTATTGCCGAAGAATTGAAGTGTCATCAACGCCAGGTGGCCGCCGCCGTAGCACTGCTGGACGAAGGCGCCACAGTTCCCTTTATATCCCGCTATCGCAAAGAAGTAACCGAAGGGTTGGACGACAGCCAGCTGCGGACCTTGGAAGAGCGCCTGCGCTACCTGCGCGAACTCGAAGAGCGCCGTGCCGCGATTCTCAAAAGCGTCGACGAACAGGGTAAACTAACCCCGGAATTGACTGCCGAAATAAACACGGCGGAAACCAAAACCCGCCTCGAAGATCTCTACCTGCCTTACAAACCCAAACGCCGCACCAAGGGGCAGATAGCCCGCGAAGCCGGGCTCGAACCCCTCGCCGACGCGCTGCTGGAAGACCCTTCACTCGATCCGGGGCAGCAGGCGGAACAATATCTCAACAGCGAGCATAAAATCGACGATGTCAAAGCCGCGCTTGACGGCGCCAAGTACATTCTGATGGAGCGCTTCAGTGAGGACGCCGAACTGATTGGCAAGCTGCGCGATTTCATCCAGTCCGAAGCCAATATCAGCGCCCGGATGATGCAAGGCAAGGAAAACGAAGGCGCGAAATTCCGCGACTATTTCGAACACGATGAACCCCTTAAAAGCATTCCCTCGCACCGTGCGCTGGCCATGTTTCGCGGCCGCAACGAAGGGGTGCTGACACTATCCATCACCGTGGGAGACCCGGAAGACAAGGTATCCGCTCATCCCTGTGAAGTCATGGTCGGGGAACACTGGAACATCAAAGACCGGGGTCGCGCCGCCGATCCCTGGCTGGCCGAAGTGGTGCGCTGGACCTGGCGGGTTAAACTGCTCACTCACCTGGAAACGGATTTATTCGCGGAAATCCGCGAACGGGCCGAAGCCGAGGCGATCAAGGTGTTCGCCAGCAACCTCAAAGACCTGCTGCTGGCGGCCCCCGCCGGCCAAAAAGCCACCATCGGCCTCGACCCGGGACTGCGCACCGGGGTCAAGGTGGCTGTGGTCAGCGCCACCGGCAAGGTATTGGACCACGGCGCCATGTTCCCTACGGCCCCCCAAAACCGCGTCGCCGAAGCCGAGGCAATGCTGGTAGCGCTGTGCAAAAAGCACGACGTGGCGCTGATCGCCATCGGCAATGGCACCGCCTCCCGGGAAACCGATAAGTTTGTCGGCGAGGTGCTCAAAGCCCACCCTGAACTAAAGGCGCAGAAGGTCATGGTCAACGAGTCCGGCGCCTCCGTCTACTCCGCCAGCGAATTCGCCGCGCGGGAATTTCCAGATCTCGATGTCACCATTCGCGGTGCCATCTCCATTGCCCGCCGCCTGCAAGACCCGCTGGCGGAGCTGGTCAAGATCGATCCAAAATCCATTGGTGTCGGTCAGTACCAGCACGATGTTTCTCAGTCACAACTGGCGCGTTCTCTGGATGCGGTCGTTGAAGATTGTGTTAACGCTGTGGGGGTTGAAGTCAACACCGCTTCAGCGCCGCTACTGGCAAGGGTCTCCGGGCTGAACCAGAGTCTGGCCAACAATATTGTCGAGTTTCGCGATAACCAGGGAGTGTTTAATTCCCGCGAGCAATTAAAAAAGGTGACGCGCTTCGGCGCCAAAACCTTTGAACAGGCGGCCGGCTTTTTGCGCGTGGCCAACAGTGACAACCCGCTGGACGCTTCTGCGGTGCATCCCGAGTCCTATTCCGTGGTGGAAAAAATTGCCACCAAACACCAGCGCGAAATAAAGAGTCTGATCGGTGACTCGGCCTTTTTGCGCAACCTGAAAGCCGCCGAGTATATCGACGAAAAGTTCGGTCTACCGACCGTTACCGATATTATCGGCGAATTGGATAAACCCGGCCGCGACCCGCGCCCGGAATTTAAAACGGCACAGTTTCAGGATGGTGTCGAGAAAATATCTGACCTGGAACCGGGGATGATCCTCGAAGGTTCGGTGACCAATGTTACCAACTTCGGCGCCTTCGTCGATGTCGGTGTTCACCAGGACGGTCTGGTGCATATCTCCGCGCTGTCCCACAATTTTGTCAAAGATCCTCGCGAGGTCGTTAAAGCCGGCGATATTGTCAAAGTCAAAGTGATGGAACTGGATGTGCCGCGCAAGCGCATCGGCCTGTCCATGCGTCTGGACGATCAGCCCGGAGAAAAAACCACTGGCCGCGGCGGTAACGGCGCCGGTAAAACCACCAGCCGCCGCTCGAGCGGGCGCCAACAGCCCCGGGAACACAATTCAGGACAGGCAAACGGAACCATGGCGGCGCTGTTTGCCCAGGCCATGCAGAAAAAAGACAGGAAAAAGTAATATTACGTTGTCAGCATTCCCGACAACAGCGTGGCAATACCGAGAAATGATATAAATCCCGCAATGTCGGTAACCGTGGTCAACACTATCGAAGAGGACTGGGCCGGATCCTGGCCCAGCTTTTTTAAAACCATGGGTACCAGCGCGCCCGCGGATCCGGCGATCACTAAAGACACAACCATCGACAGGGCAATCACCAGCGACAGCCCTATCGATTGACTCCAAAACCAAACCCCTAAGGCACAGGTGGCGGCAATGGCTACACCGTTAATAAAACCGGTCGTCATTTCCTTAAATAGAATTTTCACCCAGCTGCGCAGTGTGATTTCACGCAATGTCAGCCCGCGCATGGTAACGGCGAGCGCCTGGGCGCCGGCGTTGCCCGACTGCCCCGCGGCGACGGGAAGCAGTATCGCCAACGCCGTATACTTGGCAATAATGTCCTCGAACGCACCCACCACCGAGGCCGCGGCAAAGGCGGTTAAAAGATTGATCTGTAACCAGGGCAGGCGCTTACGCACCGAAAACAGGCTGGGAGAGAGGGCTTTTTCATCCTTGCTGGCCCCCACCATGGTTTGTATATCGGTCACCAGATCCTCTTTGAGTTCCTGGTAAAGCGCCGATGCTTTTATAACGCCCGCCAGGTTATCGTTGCCATCGAGCACGACAACCGAGTCCGTCTTCACCGCCTCCAGTTTCTCAATGACTTCCTGCTTTGGATCCAGGGTGTGAACCGCCAGCGCGACCGGCAGCGAGAGCGCCGACAAGGGTTGCGAGCGCTGCGCCAGTGCCAGCCGGTTGCCGGCCAATCTGCCACTTAAACGGGCGTTGTCATCCAGTAAGTACAAATGATCTGTAGTGGTTCGCCCGGACGCTTTCAGTTGCCTGATCGCTTCCTCGACGGTAATATTTTCATTTAGGGCCAGAACCCGGGTATCCATCATGCGCCCGGCGGTATCGTCGGGAAAACTCAGTAACTCCCGCAGTTCCGCGGCAATATTCTGGTGTAGCAATAATAAAATTTTTTCTCGCTGTTGCGCATCCATGCGGCTCAGCTGAGCGGCCGCCAGGTTGGGGTCTAGAACGCTGAACAACGCCGCCGTAAAATCATCCCGCAATTTTAACAGAATCTGGTCAGATGTACCCGGAGCAAGATAACCCCACACCGACTTGACCTTATAAATCGGGTGCTGCTGGACAATATTAGCCGCCTCGGAGGCCGATACCGTCTCGATATAACGGGCTGCCTTCTGCGGGAAACCGGATAAAAACGCCTCACTGAGCAGTGTTGCGATTGAACTCAGGCTCTGGCTGGTGGTAGACATAGACTAGTTCCTGGAGGAGGGGCCGCAAGCGCTTCCCTTCAGCGTGTCGAACACTTCCCACAAACTGTCCGCATACGCCTGTGTCAGCGCAGAGGAAACACCACCGCCGCTTACCGGTGCGTTTTCTTGTTCCGCCGCCGTCGCCCGCCGCAGTAAACAATGGCTCAACTCACCGATCAAAACTCCGCTTCGATTCACTACTGCAACATGGTCCCCCTGATTCCAGATCGTACTGCGAAGCGCCGAAGTCAGACGGGTAGCACCGCTTAAACTGGCAAATTTTCTATTCATAATCGACCCAATCTTTACCTGGTTCTGAGCCCGTAATAATTCAACGAATGCCAGGGTACCAACCAGTCGGCGCCGATGGGAGACCACATAAACCTGCCGACTGCTGTCGTGGCGGCCTTTCTTTTTTAAATCCAGAATTAATTCACCCGCCGTATCGGACTCAAACCCAGCCGTGACTCTGGTTTCGATCCAGGCACCAATGGCATCAGCCGGATAATTCAGCAGCAAACGGCACGCGGTTTTGACATTGACCGGCAGGCCGGCGAGAATTTTTTCCCCGGCGGCGCTGTCCATCACCCGCAGAATAGCCGCCGCGCCGGCGTGGCTCATTTCCACCATAAAACCTATGGCATTATCTGTCGGCAGCAGACCCAGGATAGCCGCGGCATTGACAGGCAGCATCTCCTCCAGAATTTGTTTTGCGTAATGATGGGGTGCCTTGGTTAGGAATATCACAACCTCCTCAGCCGACTGCAATTGCAGCAAACGCGCGGCGGCCTGCGGCTCGGTATGCAAAAACGCATAGGCAAAGTGGATCTGATCGGTATTCACATGTCACCTCTGCGACTATTGTTTTGAATCCACGCTACCGGAGTGTACCTCTATCGTGGCAATGCGTTCCTGAAACTTCGACGCCGGAATCGTTACCCGACCCAGATCACTGTCCACAACCACAATAGTTGCCGTTATGTCGATCACTATACCCTCCGCCTGCGCCAGCTTTATCCGGTCACCTATACGGCAATGTTTACGCAATTGCTGAGCACCGATAACATTGGCCACCATCTGCCTGGCGCCGAAGCCAAACGCCAGTGAAAATCCGGCCAGAGATACGCCCAGGATGACGGTCAATAGCTCTGTCAGGAAATCGATATCGATGCCGAGCTGCTGGGTGCCAATCACTAAGGTAGTGATAAGTAACAGCACCTGCACAACGCCTCCCAACAACGCAGCTTCGCCAAGGCCGGCGGATTTCATCGCCGCGGTGGTGAGGGAGTTGGCAATACCCGCCAGCCAGTAACCGCACACAAAGATAACCAGCCCCACCAATATCTTGGGCAGATAGGCTACCACCGATGTAATCAGGTTGGTAAACACCGACAACCCCAAAGCGCTGGCCGCCGCGACGATAAAAAAGAGCATTATCAACCAGAACACAATTTTGCCCACCGCGTCTATCTGGGCGGGCGCGGGCTTGTGTGTGTGTGTCGCCGGCATCGAGGTCGTCAGCTTTCCCAGCACCATACCCATCATGCTCAACAATTTTTTCGCCCCGTTTGCCGCCGCGTAAGCCACTATCCATCCAATGGCGACAATTGTCACCGCGACGATTAACTGGGGGATGATTGCAATCAGTTGTCCGATGATTTGCTGCCAGGTTTGCGCCAGTGCCGCCTGCCAGTCGGCAGCTGTCATTGGATTGGTCACAATTTTCTCCATTGTATGTGTGCCCCCGGCAGAGTTGATCACCACCTATTTCCCAGTTCCGACTCTGCAAGTATGGCTCAATTTTACAGGAGAGGCTGACCTTCCACACGCTCGATTGCACAATTTAGGCAACGAGAAGGTTAATCCACTCTTCCTCTCAACGCCTTAACTTTGCCGCGTTGAGTCTTCTTATCCATCCTTTTTTCCCGCGAAGCTTTGCTCGGTCTGGTCGGCCGACGGGACTTGCGCACAATTCCGGCCTGCTGGATCAATGCCTGTAAACGCGCCAAAGCATCTTCGCGGTTTTTCTCCTGGGTGCGATACTGCTGAGCTTTAATTATGACAATACCCTCTTTGCTGATGCGGCTATCCTTAAGCGCCAGCAGTCGCTGCTTATAAAAGTCGGGAAGGCTAGAGGCTTTGATATCGAATCGCAAGTGGATAGCCGAGGAGACTTTATTGATATTCTGTCCTCCCGCCCCCTGGGCTCGAATGGCACTCAATTCGATCTCGGTTAAGGAAACGGAAACCTTGGAGGAGATGGCTATCACTACTGTACGCCTTTATTTCATATCCGAAGGTATTAAGGAATAGCAATGCGCGGCAATCGGTGCACCTTGCAATACCAGTTTATTTCTAAAACACCCTTCATAAATAGCGCCCAACTTTATCGCCACAGCCCGGCTGGCTTCGTTGTCTTCGGCGATCTCAATGTCGACGCGGTTTATCGCCAAATGGTCAAAAGCAAACTTTAGCGCAGCAACACTTGCAGCCGTAGCCACGCCTCGATTTTGGCAGGAGGTTTTAACCCAGTACCCCAACTTGGCGGTCCTGTGCAATGTATCGATATGATTTAACCTCACACTGCCCAACATCACCCGCTCAGCGGTGTCGACAACGGCAAATGCGTATTCTTTTTTTCTGTTCCACGCCTCGATAGCATAGTTGATCCAGGCGATACTTTCGCTCAGGCTGTAATCCTCCCGGTACCAGGGCATCCAGGGCCGCAGCGATTTCCTGCTTTCGATAACCGCTCGATAAAGAGGCTCTACATCCTGCTGTTGATATTTTCTGATCGAAATCCTCATTGCAACACTTATTTTACAATGATGCGGAACTATATCCAAAGCGTTTGAGATTTAGGTGTGCAGAGTGCGTCAATTTTTGTTCCCCCTTCTTTTA
>JARROD010000059.1:7020-26247 GCA_037384225.1 Exilibacterium sp. | reverse complement strand
TTGCTGTTGGACGGATACTGCGAAAATATTTACCGCCTGAAGGAAACGGCGATAACGGCCCTTCGTGGCTGACTTTTATCGATTAGCAGGTTATAAAATCTGCCCTCTCGAGGATGGCCAAACCGTTGCGTATCGAGGAATCAGCTTATTGGATCGTGATAAATATATCTTATGGGGTCGGGGGGCTACCAAATAACGCAAAAATTTGAAATTTTTGTCACACATGGGTTTCCCCAGGTTACTTAGTAGTAAGAGCGCTGAATACCAGCGACTACAAACCCTAAAATTACCTGGAGAACCCCATGGAAAAGAAAACAAAGTACCACCAATTTCCTTTCTATTCTCGCAACTGTTTTGACGTCAAGTTTCCGTCATTAGTCATGATTCTTACGCTACTAATTGCCATCAGCAGCTCTCCCCACTCAAACGGCGCTGAAATGCTGCCAACCGCTACCACTTTTAAAGTCAATGTTATCGGAAAAGGCGAACCTGTCATACTACTGCCAGGCTTAACGTCTGATCAGCGAGTATGGCAAAATTTGTCTGCAGAATTATCTAAAACGAGGCAGGTTCATTTGATCAATCTTGCCGGCTGCGGCAAAACACCTAAAATAGCTCAACCTTCTCTTACCAAAGTTAAAGCAGAGCTAATTGCTTATATCGAAGAGAAAAACCTATCGAAACCGACGCTCATTGGCCATAGTTTAGGCGGCTTTATGGGCTTCTGGCTGGCCTCCTCTTATCCCGACCAAATCGGTGATATAATATCCGTTGATGGTTTGCCATTTATCGGTCCTGTGTTTAGCCGAACAAATAAAAGCACTGTCGAATCTATGGCACCGCAGGCGCTTCAGATTAAACAGATGTACAATGGCATGACAGTAGAACAAATGATCGCTCAAGCTCGATACAGTTTAGATATTCAAGCGACTTCAGATGAAGCAAAAGCCCAGGTGATCAATATGGTAAAAACGTCGGATCCGAAAACCACTGGTAATGCCATTGTTACATTATTAAAAACAGACTTACGTCACCAGCTTCACCGGATTAAGAGCAGAATTTTACTGTTGGGTGCCTCAGGTGGATTCACAAAACCCGATGAGCATGCATCCATAAAACAACTCTATCAGGAGCAACTCGCCGACGCGGCGAACGCCACGCTAAAAATGAACACTCGGGCCAAGCATTTTATTATGTTAGACGATTCCGCTTGGCTTAACCAACAAGTCCAGCAATTTCTTGACGAGTAATCTGGAGATAACCTGGTGGAATATGTCAATATAAATACAGCGAGTGAACTTTTAACCAACGACGTTATCGCGGCACAACAGGGTGACAGTGACGCTTTGAGCAGATTAATTGAGAAAACACGCAATACTGTTGCCAGTATTGCGCTAGCCATTGTCAAAGACATTGACAGTAGCGAAGAAGTTGCCCAACAAGTTTTTATAGCTGTTTGGCAACAGCTTAGCACGTTGAAAAGCAACAACAGTTTTTTACCGTGGATCCGACAAACAACGCGCTATAAAGCTTACAATTTTTTACGCGACAATAAAGTAAGTAAAAAATTGGCGGTGACGACGCCGAACAATTATTTAGTGAATTTTGCGATGAAAGTATGGAACATGACTTAACGCTGCATCAACGACAGCAATCAATCGTACTTAACCAATTTATCAGTGAACTACCAGAAGAAAGCCGAGAAATCGTACTACTTTATTATAGAGAGGAACAGTCTAGCAAACAGGTAGCCACACTATTAGGCATCAGTGAATCACTGGTAAGAAAAAGGCTGTCTAGAATTCGAGGGCTGATGAAGGACAAATTATTAGAAAAATATGGCCGGCTCATTTTAAGTACCGCGCCTACCGCCGGTTTTAGCACCTTAATTTTAAGTACGGCAACATCCAGTAGTCCAGCTGCAGCCGCAGCGATTAGCGCGCCGCTCGCAAGTGGTAAATCCTCTTTATTCGGAAAGCTTGGTGCGCTAATTGGTGGCTCTATGATTGGCGTTAGCTTGGGTATTGCTGGAACTTACTATGGCGTAGAGCGCGTGCTAAAGAAAATGACTAGTGAAGAACATAAACGGTTAATGAGGCAAAACCGGAAGCATACGATTGCCTGGCTGATCTTTTCCGGCATTTTACTTACCTTAAGTTACGAGTTGACCGAAGCTGCCTGGACGGTAATTGTCGCGTACTCAGTTTTTGCTGTCGGCTTGTACTGGTTATTGATTCCTGCTTGGCGCTTGGTCGATAAAAGTCTATATAGTGAAATAGAAAAACCTGAAATAAAACGTCGCAAACGCAAAGAATTGGTTTGCCGTGTTATTGGTACCTTAGTTGGATTAGCAGGAGGGTTCGCCGGTCTAATAGTTGGTTTGCTGAACTCTGGCCGACTGGTGCTATAAGGAACGGGCACGGAATAACTTCCCCTTTTTGTTTTATAGCTAGGGTCGCTTCCGATGCATCCCGCCTGGCGTCGTTGCAAAAACTCGACGTAGGCCCACCAAGCCTAAAGTTTTTGCGCCTAGCCAAGCAGGCGCCTCAAAACCGAAAACGGGAAGTTATTCCGTGCCCGTTCCTAACCAGAGAGTTTTTTAACTTTTCAAATCTAGATTTCCACAATGACAATGCCCGTTTGACTAACGACGGGCGATTATTCCTTTCGACGCAATCTTAAAACAAGCGTTTACGAAAAAATGTCATCGACCACTATTTCGCAGGTTCAACAGGAATTTTCAATTCAACACAGAAACCATTTGTATTTTCATTTGAAAGCTCGATACTGCCTGCCATTATATACCCAAAGCGTTTCCCGGTATTTAACCCGTTTTAGCTCTGGATTTAGAGCGTCGGACTCGACGATGCTGGCTCCCCTTGCGGGCCATAAACAAGCAGTCCATAGAGTGCTCGCTTCCATTCAAACAGCTGAAAAAGTAGTCTTTTTCACACTCTTCCTGGACCTGGGCTGATACCTCCGGCGCGGCGAAAACGACCACTATCCCGGATTCGCTCAGCAAAGACTGCCAATAGTCCAGCACCGGATCTGTTTCGGATTCGAGTGCAGTCAAAATGACATCCAGCCGGTTCTTGGCAATGTCCTCCGTAAAACTTTTAACCGGCTGTACATGCGCCGTTATACGGATATCGTGATCCAGTTGCTGTTGCACCAGGGCTTGAATGGGTTCGGAAGAGGATGTCTGGTGCAGCACCATACGGCCGTTCATGTGCATCCCATCCAGCAGCCAAGGTGCGTAGACCAATGTGTTGGCGCCGGAAAGTACTGCCACTGCATAGGGCTTTAATCCAATCATAACCCGTAGCTGTTGGGCGACTTGTTCATCGTAGGTGTCTGTTTGGTGCAATTCCGTTAAGGCGCGATACCAGTCTTGAAAGTTTTTGGGCTGCATAATGAACTCACTTCCTCCGAACTTTTTAATTCTCTTTTTGGGGCATTCACTTGATGGGTAACGTTTTTGAATAGAAAAACAGGCCTAGGCTGAACGTGCCCGTATAAATGCCTGCATGTATACCCAAAGCGTTTGAGATTTAGCTGCACAGAGCACGCCCCTTTTTGTCCCTGGCCGCGTTGCTCCGTCCAGCCGCTCCAGGCATTCGCGGCGCTAGCGCCCTCACATAGGGCCTGCCATGCAGCGTCGTCGCGCCTTGCCTGACAGCCCTGGTGACAGGTGGGTTCCGGGTTGTCCGCCAGGTACTGATAGCAACTTTGCACATCATAACCTTCCTTTGAAAAAGCATCCACCGGACATATCTTCAAGCAGGGCTGAGAAACACAGCGTGCACACATATTTTCCCTGGGCGAGTAACGTGCCGGCAGACTGGGTGGTCAGCCCTGGTTAATGATTGAACAGGGTCGCCGTCAGGGGGGGCTCTGTCACATGTTGACACAAGCCGGGAAGGAAGGGGCGCTGGTGCAATGACATGCGGGGGGGACGCTAGCGCGTGATTGCCATTCGCCTAAGATGTCGGAAAACGGCGCCTTTCTCGCCTTATATGTCAACTGACGACTGTTTCGAACTAGGGCATGTGCTAAAATTGCGCATGACTTACCCAATTCGTAGGCGGCATTTGGAGATGGTGCCAAGCCAAACGGCATGATGCAAACATGCTGAAATAATCAGGGAATATTGAATATAAACGTAAAGGAATTATTCTCGAAAAGACTTAGCAAATCATTAGGAGTTTTGCATGATTATTTACCCGGATATTGAAATCAGAAACGGCAAATGCGTCAGCATGACGCGGGGTATCGACAAAGACCCTGAGGTTTATGATATTTCCCCGCTTGAGGCCGCAAAACAGTTTGAAGCAGATGGTGCGAAGTGGCTGCACCTTATCGATATTGACCGCATTTCCCAAAATGGTAGTAATAACGACGATTTAATTTGCGAGATTATTAAAAGCGTTAATATTCCCGTGCAGGTGGGGGGCGGCCTTCGTTCACATCAGGATGTTGCCTGGTGGCTTGAGCACGGGGCTCAGCGCGTGATTCTGGGTACGGTTGCCACGTATGACAGAAACATGGTGATCGATGTGTGCACCCATTTCCCGGGTCAGGTTGTTATTTCGATCGACGGTAAAAACGGTTATGCGATGTCCCACGGTTGGAAAAACCACACCTCGTTCAACGTGATTGAACTGGCTAAATCGTTTGAAAACAGCGGTGCGGCAGCCATTATTTATACGGATCTGGACTGCTACGAGCATGGCATTGAAAGTAGTTTGGCGGCCACTACCGAATTGGCCAGCCAGCTGGAAATCCCCGTTATTTCTTCCGGCACGATTAAAAAACTGGACGATGTTTCGCGCGTGCGGCTCTTGCCCAATATTCACGGCGTGGTCACTGGCTGGGCGCTGTTCAGCAAAAGGGTTAATCTTAAGGACGCGCTTGAAATTGCTACTGGCCCCGGCGTTGATCCTGCGTTGGCGGAAAGAGGCATTACGCCCAGACTGGAAGAAACGGAAGGCTTGCCGATTAAAGGATTCAAACACGTCACCATTCGTGTGCGTAACCTGCAGGATTCCCTGGGTTTTTACGAAAAAATTGGTTTTTATCAGACGGTTGATCTGGGCTTTGAAGCAGGGCATTCGGTTGTGATTGAAAACAAGGATGGCGTAGTGCTGCACCTTATTGGCCCCAGTACCGACAAACCCGGCGTGAACGTGATGCTGGACGTGGATGAAAAATATTCGGGTGTGACGCACCTGACCTTTCATGTGTCTTCCATAGAAAAAACACAACTGCGTTTAGAGTATCACGAAGAATTAACTTCCGGCCCCTTTATCAGCAATAAAAAGGGGCCGGGAGTTATTTCGTGCACGTTCCTTAGTGCTTTTTCAGGAATGCATTGCTGACTCACTTTTTCAGCGGTTTCTTTTGTTGGTCGGCACAAGAGATCTTGTGGTGCAAAAGAATCCGGCGGTGGTATGCACACTGTCTTCCGCGTCTCGCCTGAAATCAGCGTATGCTCAACCTCTATGGGAGTGCTTTGCAGAGCGATAAAACCGCTCTGGTTTTATGTGTGTTGACAGCGTCCACGAAAGGTCCGTGCGCTCTAAATTCCTTGCTTTTTGGGCCTGTCTCAGAGGGGGGGTAGAGCGCTGAAATAGGCGGCTCAGATATGGATGTCGCGTTTGGATATGCAAAGGTCGCATATGCATACAAAGGGCCTAATGTCCGAAGCAAAAACATGTCGCTGAATGCAAACTCAATCTGCTAATATCGTTGGTGTTTTGGTGCCAGAGATGAGCAGAGACTTGAGGTACAAATCATGAGTGATCGAACAGCACGCAGACGGGGTGGTGGCCGCGGTGGAAAACGCGATGCCCAGAATGCCGCTCAGGAAAAAATTTACACCTATATTGATCGAAAGATTCCCTACATGGAGGTCCTCGACGAAGAGGCGCTGCAAACCATCGAATACAACGCGGACACCGTGCTTGAAGAAATCGGCATTGAGTTCCGCGATGACCCGGAAGCGCTGGCGATTCTAAAAGAGAACGGCGCCGACGTAGACGGCGAGCGAGTGCGCTTCCCGCGCGGCATGTGCCGGTCCATTATTCAAAACAACGCACCCGCTGAATACACCCAGCATGCGCGCAACCCGGCCCGCACTACCATCATCGGTGGCAAGCGTACGGTTCTGGTGCCCGCCTATGGTTCACCGTTTGTGCACGACCTGGATAAAGGCCGACGTTACGCGACGCTGGAAGACTTTGAGAACTTTGTAAAGCTGGCCTACATGTCGCCGGGACTGCATCACAGTGGCGGTACTATTTGCGAGCCAGTCAATCTGCCGGTGAACAAGCGCCATTTCGATATGATTTACTCGCACATCAAATACAGCGATAAGCCCTACATGGGTTCTGTCACCGCCCCTGAGCGTGCGCAGGATACAGTCGATATGTCCGCGATTGTGTTCGGTAAGGATTTTGTTGAGAATAATACCGTTTGCTCCAGTTTGATTAACGCAAACTCGCCCATGACCTTCGATGACACCATGCTAGGTGCCGCCAAGGTTTACGCGCGCAACAACCAGGCCTGTGTGGTATCGCCCTTTATTCTGGCCGGAGCGATGTCGCCGGTTGCGGTCGCGGGAACAGCGGTTCAGATTCTGGCGGAAGTGCTGGCGGGCATTGCGTTTATTCAGATGGTTCGCCCGGGTGCGCCGGTGGTCTTTGGTACCTTTGCCTGTGCTGTGTCCATGCAGACCGGTGCGCCGGTTTTCGGTACGCCCGAGTCCAGCAAAATTCTTTATGTGGCGGCGGCGCTGGCGCGTCGTTTGGGTGTGCCTTTCCGCAGCGGTGGTGGACTGTGCGCGTCTAAAGTTCCCGATGCGCAGGCCGCTTATGAAGCCTCTACTACGCTGCAGACGGCGGCGCTGGCCGGTGTCAATTTCATGCTGCATACCGCCGGCTGGTTGGAAGGCGGGCTGGTGATGAGCTACGAGAAGTTCATGATGGATGCCGATCAGGCTAACATGATGCGCGTTTTGCTCGAAGGTGTGGATATGTCCGATAACGGGCTGGCGATGGACGCGCTGCGTGAAGTCGGCCCCGGAAAGCACTTTCTGGGCAGCGCTCACACCCAGGCAAACTTTAAAAATGCTTTCTGTACTTCTACACTGGCAGACAGCAACAGTTTCGAGCAGTGGGAGGCCGATGGTTCTCTCGACTGCGCGCAGCGTGCGAACGCGGCGTTTAAGAAGAAACTGAGTGAGTATCAGGCGCCGGAACTCGACCCTGCTATTGACGAGGCTTTGCAGGAATTTATTGCCAAACGTAAAGCGTCTTTTCCTGATAAAGATTACTAATATTAACGACTGAGGTAACCCTTATGAGTGATATGGACGATGAAATCATCCTGTCCGAGCTTCCGGATGACGAACTGGTCGAGCAAATGCACGATGATTTGTACGACGGCCTAAAAGAAGAGATTGAAGAAGGCACGCAAATCCTGTTGGATCGCGGTTGGCCGGCGGACAAAGTGCTATCAAAAGCACTGGTTGGCGGTATGACCATCGTTGGTGTCGACTTCCGCGACGGTATTCTGTTTGTGCCAGAAGTATTGCAGGCGGCGAATGCGATGAAGGGCGGCATGTCAATCTTGCGGCCCTTGCTGGCGGAAACGGGTGCCAAGCCGATTGGTACCATGGTGATCGGCACGGTCAAAGGCGACATCCACGACATCGGCAAGAACCTGGTCGCGATGATGATGGAAGGTGCCGGATTCGTGGTTCACGACATCGGAATCAACCAGGACGTGGACCAATACTTTGCCGCCCTGGATGAGCACAAGCCCGATGTTCTGGGTATGTCCGCTCTGTTGACCACCACAATGCCTTACATGAAGGTCGTGATCGACGCCATGAAAGAGCGCGGCATTCGTGATGACTACCTGGTATTCGTCGGTGGCGCGCCCCTGAACGAAGAGTTCGGTGAGGCCGTCGGTTCAGATGCCTACTGTCGCGATGCAGCGGAAGCCGCCTCGAAAGGTGTGCGCATGGTCGAAGAGCGTCGCGCAGCAGCTGGCTAAGGCGATTGATTCTAAACTGCCGTTGTTAATTGGTATGTGGTTAAGCGGCATGTTTCTGAGGGGTGCCTTTTGACTTCAACAGAACCCAGAGAGATTCTAGTGATTGGTTGTGGGGCGCTTGCCAAAGAAATTGAAATGCTCAAGCAGATCAATGGTTGGCAGCATCTCAAGCTTCAATGTCTCGACGCTGAACTGCACAACCACCCACACAAGATTCCCGCAAAGGTCAAAGAGAAAATCGACTTGTATCGCGACCGATACTCGCGGATTTTTGTTGCCTATGGTGACTGCGGTACCGGAGGGGGTCTCGATCGGCTGTTAGAGCAGGAAGACATTGAACGGCTTCCCGGTGCCCACTGTTACGCATTTTATGCGGGGGTGGATGCCTTTGATCAAATCGCCGAAGAAGAGCTGGGAACCTTTTATCTAACCGACTTTTTGGTGCGTCACTTTGATCGCTTGATGGTGCGGGGGCTCAAGTTGGACACCCAGCCGGAGTTGATGCAAATCTACTTTGCGCACTACAAGCGCTTACTGTATTTGTCCCAGGTTTTGGACGATGAGTTGATTGCCCAGGCAGAGGCGGCGGCCGCATTCCTGGGGTTGACGTTTGAACACCGGCACGTGGGCTACGGACAGCTGCAAACCAGCCTGGCAGAGCAGGCGGTTCGCGTTATTGAATAGCCGGGGTATCGAATTGTCTCGTGGTTGATTAACAGAGTGATTAACCGAGTGATTGGGCGACTGAGCGTATGCAAAAAATTACTACTTACTGGCGCGACATACCCTCGCAGGTTATGTTTCAAAAAAGCCGCAGTCAGCGCGGCAAGGCCATGCTCAGCGAGCGTTTTCAGGAAGCCATTGACCGCGCCGCCATGCGTTCAGGCAGTGGCGGAACCGACGACTACCTGGCCGATTGGCGCAAAGAACCGGAAACAGTCGAAGACGTTGATGCCGATTTAACCGAGTTGGCGCAACAGGAAGTCGACAGAATTGAAGCCTTGTATTCCGACGAGGATTTGAAGCAACTGGTTTTGGGTTTTGGCAGAGTGCAGGCGTCTGAAGGTTAGTGTCACCTGTATTTCCCGGTTCCGGTCCGTGCTAACGAACTCCGAATTTATCTCTATAGAGCTTATGAAGCCGCAAGCCTGCCTGTGATTGTTTGGCGGTAAGGCCCGACTGTGCGCTTATGGATAATGAAATTGAATTTATGGACAAGACAGAATGCTGGCATGCGTTTTAATGTAGGTGCTTTTAAGAGGAATAAAGGGCTCTCGCTGCATTTTCGTGGGTAAAGCAGCGGGATACGGCGCAGCCAGGTTCACAGTGTGCCGTTTTGCGTCATAACAACTAGAATAAACCCCTTGTGCTGCTGCATTGTGGGCACAGACCATTGATTTGGAGAGCAGAGAGATGACCGTAACCGTTCTAAGTTCACCCACCAAGGAAGTCAAAATTGGCTTTGACGAACCCTTTGTGATCATTGGTGAGCGCATCAACCCCACGGGCCGTAAAATTCTGGCCGAGGAAATGAAAAACGGCGACTACAGTCGGGTTGAGGCCGATGCCATTGCCCAGGTTGAGGCGGGTGCGCGCATGCTGGACGTCAACGCGGGTATCCCTCTGGCGGACGAGCCCGCTATTTTGGCGGAATGTATTCAGTTGGTTCAGTCCATTACCGATGTGCCCCTGTGTATCGACTCCTCCATTATTGATGCGCTGGAGCGAGGTCTGTCGGTATACCAGGGCAAGGCGCTGGTAAACTCGGTGACCGGTGAAGATGAGTCTTTGGAGCGGGTATTGCCGCTGGTGGCCAAGCACGGTGCCGCGGTTGTGGCGATTTCCAATGATGAAACCGGTATCTCTCAAGACCCGGATGTGCGTTTTGCGGTTGCCAAGAAAATTGTCGAGCGCGCCGCTGATTATGGTATTCCCGCCTGTGATGTGGTGGTGGATCCGCTGGTCATGCCGATTGGTGCCGTGAACAGTTCCGGTCGCCAGGTTATGACATTGTGCCGCCGGTTGAAGGAAGAACTCAAAGTAAACACCACCTGTGGCGCCTCCAATGTCAGCTTTGGTTTGCCCAACCGTGACGGAATCAACGCCGCATTTTTGACCATGGCCATTGGCGCGGGTATGACCTCCGCGATTACCAACCCGCTACACGCCGAAACCATGAAGGCGGTGCGTGGCGCGGACGTGATGATGGGGCACGATCCCGATTGTGCCGCCTGGATTAAAGCCTACCGAGAACCTGCCCCCGAAGGTGCTGAAGGCGGCCGTGCTGGTCGCGCCGGCCGTCGCCGTCGTCGCGCATAATTACCGTTAAATTCACTGGGTGAGGGTAAAGCGGTGACTGAAAGCAAAGTCAAAGTGGTTTTTATGCCCTCCGGCCGGCGCGGAAACTTTCCCGTCGGCACGCCGCTGTTGAGCGCCGCTCAAACCCTCGGCGTCGATATTGATTCGGTCTGCGGTGGTCGCGGTATCTGCGGTCGCTGTCAGATCCTGTGCATGGAAGGCTCGTTCAGCAAGCATGGCCTGGTGTCCAAAGTCGAACACCTTTCGCCGATTTCCGATGCCGAGAAGAAATACAGCGAACGTAAAAAGAAACTGGCGAAAGGACGCCGACTGAGCTGCCACACCCTGCTGCAGGGCGATGTGGTCATCGACGTGCCGGCCGAGAGTCAGGTGCACCGGCAAGTGGTGCGCAAAGACGTCGAACATCGCGACATTACCCTCGACCCCTGTGTGCACCTCTACTACGTGCCGGTGCGCGAAGCGGATATGCACGACCCCAAAGGGGACTTGCAGCGCCTTTACGAAGCCCTAGAACGGGATTGGGGTTTGAAAGACCTCGACATTGATTTCGAGTTAATGGGGCAGTTGCAGGCGGTTATTCGCGAAGGCAAGTGGACGGTTACGGTCGCTCTCCGCCATGACGTAGGCAATAAGAGCAAACGGATTATCGCCATCTGGCCCGGCTTTCGCGGTGAAGTCTACGGCGTTTCCATCGACGTGGGATCAACCACCGTGGCGGCCAATCTCTGCAATCTGGTTAGTGGCGAGGTGGTGGCCAGCGGCAGCCTGATGAATCCGCAAATTCGCTTTGGCGAAGACCTGATGAGCCGCGTTTCCTACGTGATGATGCACCCCGAGGGTGCCGAGGAAATGACGAGCGTCATCCGCGAAGCGCTCGACCAGCTGATTGTACAAACCGCCAAAGACGCGAACGTTCCCCTCGATCAAATCCTCGAACTCACCCTGGTGGCGAACCCGGTGATGCACCACATTCTGCTGGGGATCAATCCGGTTGAGTTGGGCGGCGCCCCCTTTGCGCTGGCAACCGATTCTTCCTTGACGCTACGGGCCTCCAATTTCAATCTCAGCATCAGCAACGGTGCGCGTGTCTACGTCCTGCCTTGTATCGCCGGACATGTGGGTGCTGATACGGCCGGCATGGTGTTGGCGGAAGAGCCACAGCTTGAAGACGAAATGACCTTGTTGGTGGATGTGGGCACCAACGCGGAAATCGTGTTGGGCAACAAAAATCGGCTCATAGCCTGTTCCAGCCCCACCGGGCCCGCGTTTGAAGGGGCTCAGATTAGTTCCGGCCAGCGCGCCGCCAACGGTGCCATCGAGCGGGTGCGTATCGACCCCGAGACCCTGGAGCCGCGATTCAAAGTCATCGGCTGCGATTTTTGGTCGAACGAGCCCGGCTTTGACGAGCAGGCCGGGAACAAGCAAACCAAAGTGACCGGTATTTGTGGTTCCGGCATTATCGAAGCGGTGGCGGAAATGTACCTCTCCGGGGTGATCTCCGAGGACGGTGTGGTCGACGGCAATCTCAGTGAAAGAAGCACGCGCATCCAGCGCGACAATCGTACCTGGAGCTACGTGTTGCATCAGCAGGGCGATTCCATCATCAGCGTTACCCAAAACGATGTGCGTCAGATACAACTGGCCAAGGCCGCACTCTATGCCGGCATCCGCTTGTTGATGGACAAGCTGGGCGTCGACAAGGTAGACCGCATTCGCCTGGCGGGAGCCTTTGGCAGCTACATCGATGTGAAACACGCCATGGTGTTGGGTCTGATCCCGGATTGCCAGCTGGAGAAAGTGTCTGCCGCGGGCAATGCCGCCGGTACCGGCGCGCGCATTGCTCTGCTCAATGCCAGCGCGCGCACGGAAATTGAAACGATTGTCGATCGCATCGAAAAAATTGAAACGGCGGTGGAGCCCAAATTCCAGGAATACTTTGTCGGGGCAATGGCGTTTCCACACAAAACGGATCCCTTTCCGCTACTGTTTGCCACCGTGCAACGCCCACCCAAGAAAGAACCCTCCGATGACCTTGGTGAAGAAGGCTCACGGCGACGCCGTCGTCGGCGCTAGACAGGTCGATTAGCGGCTCATGACTTTAGTACCTTCTTCCCTGTCTTCTATCGTGCCCCGGAGCGGTTTGCCTGGGGCGATTGTCGTTTGTGGGGTGTGTATTCCATGAAGCCGGGAACCTTAATGGTGCAGGGCACTACTTCCGACGCCGGAAAAAGTACTTTGGTGGCCGCGCTCTGCAGGACTTTGGTGCGTAAAAATTTTTACGTGGCACCGTTTAAACCGCAAAACATGGCGTTGAACAGCGCAGTGACTCAGGATGGTGGCGAAATCGGTCGTGCTCAAGCCTTGCAGGCCCAGGCCTGTGGACTTCCCCCTCATACGGACATGAATCCCGTTTTGATTAAACCCACCAGCGATGTGGGGGCGCAAATTATTGTGCAGGGTAAAGCCCTGGGGAATATGAACGCCGACACCTACCACCAGTACAAACCGATAGCAAAAGCCGCAGTGATCGAATCGTTCAAACGTTTGCGTGACAAATATGAGGTGGTACTGGTTGAAGGGGCCGGCAGCCCGGCGGAAATTAATTTGCGGGAAGGCGATATTGCCAACATGGGATTTGCCGAGGAAGCAAACTGTCCCGTGATCCTGATTGCGGACATAGATAAAGGCGGGGTGTTCGCCCATTTGGTGGGGACTCTTGAATTGCTGTCCGCTTCTGAAAGAGTGCGGGTAAAAGGTTTTGTAATCAATAAATTTCGCGGCGACATTGCATTGCTGGAACCGGGGTTGGATTGGTTAGAGCAACGCACCCACATCCCCGTATTGGGAGTTTTGCCTTATATACACGACTTTTTTATCGACGCGGAGGATGCCATCGATACACGGCAACACCAAAGTGGCACATTTAAAGTCGTTATTCCGGTCTTTCCCCATATCAGTAATCACACGGATTTCGATCCATTGCGTCTTCACCCCAATGTGGATCTGCAGTTTGTCTCTATCAAGCAGCCGCCGCCCGCCTGTGACTTATTGATTCTTCCTGGAAGTAAGAATGTTATTGATGATTGGAACGAACTTAAAGCCAATGACTGGCCCGCGAGTATTAATAAGCATCTTCGCTATGGCGGTAAGTTAATCGGTATTTGCGGTGGCTTTCAAATGTTGGGTCAATGCATTGATGATCCTTTTGGTATTGAAGGCGCTCCCGGTAAGACTCAAGCCTTGGGGTATTTGCCACTATCTACCACATTGGCAAAAACAAAAACGCTTGAACAGAAAGAGGGTTTACTGTCTCTGTGCGGCCGCCAAGTAAAGGTATGCGGGTACGAAATTCATCATGGTTTAACTCAGTTGGATGATCCACTGGACTCAGTAATTGATTTCTCCGATGGTGGCAAAGACGCATTTGTGAGTGACGATGACCAAATCTTCGGATCCTATCTTCACGGCCTGTTTGATTCTCCTGATGCCCTGTCAATGCTGTTGCAGTGGGCGGGATTAAACACAGCAGAATCGGTGGATATCAATGGGATTCGAGAGCAACAATTGGAACGCTTGGCGGACATGGTGGAAGACCATATTGATATTGACCGTGTATTGCAGATTCTTGCATTACACTCTGAAGCAATCGCCAAACTACGAACGTCACCAACCTGAACAGACACTCCTCTACCCGTTGGTTGAGCAGCAATACCCAGCGTTCAAGGTGAAGGGGGAACAAAAATTGACGCACTCTGTACACCTAAATCTCAAACGCTTTGGGTATATAGGCGTAAATTCGTAAAATAAATAATAATGGAGATCAATACAAAACCCGGGTCAGAGAGCAATACTTTCTAATATTAGCGAATATTGTGCTCTGCCCCGGTTTTTTTGCTGATTGGAAACCAATCCAACTGTTCGATTTCGCCAAAGTGTGAAGTTATCATCATATACATATCAAGAAGGTTGATAATACGGCATTACTATTGATAATAGGCGTTTTTGGGCGCTTCACCATGTATCGGATTCGACACCTCTTTGTACGGGTAACTTTAGTCACTTTATTGGTTGGACTGCAGGCTTGTAGATCCGGTGGAGAATCAAGCGATGGCGAAGCCTCACAGAACGGTAACAACGATCCAGTTGCATCCTCCGGAGATAATTCAGGAGATTCTGGTTCGGGAAGTTCTACTACAGGGGGGACTTCGAGCACAAATACGGGAAATGATGGATCAACCACTGGTGGCAGCACAACCGGCGGCAGCACTGCCGGTGACAGCACAACAGGAGACAACGCTTCCGACGGTGGCAGCAATGCGACCACAGCTGATGCAGGCCATGGTGCGACTTTGTTCGATGCCCAGTGCGCCAGTTGTCATGGTACTGAAGGTGCTGGCCCGAATACCATCGATGCGAGCAAATTGAGTTTTGGCCCCAATAGCCAGGTGCTGGCTGAGTATATCGCCGATACCATGCCCCTCAGCGATCCCGCCAGTTGCGATGGGACCTGTGCTGCCGATATTGCAGCTTATATTAATGGCTGGGGTTCTGGCGGTTCCACCAGCGACTTTACACCTCCTGTCGCCTGCGGGGTGACCTATGGGCCGCGCAGTATCCGTGTACTCACGCGCAGTGAATTCGTCAATTCCATTGAGGATTTAACGGGTGTGGATATACAGGCTGATCTGGGACAGAACACCTACGACATCATTCCTGTCGATAATATGATCAACGGCTTTTCCAATAATGTGATGACCAGCATTTCAAGCGGTTCTTTACAGGCCTATGCCCAGGTTGTCAATAAGGTGGTTGAGCTCCTTTCCGCGAACAACTTTGCCGATGTTTTGGATTGTTCTGAATTAACAGATGATGCCTGTAGCTACAGTTTCATCGAAAACTATATTCCCCGGGTTTTTCGTCGTCCGCTTAGCGAGGATGAATCCATAGCCTTTGAGGCATTGTTTACCGATGAATATACGGGTGGAGATATTCATGAAGGCCTTGCGTTTGCACTGAAAACCCTGTTCACCTCTCCGCAATTCCTCTATCGGGATGAAACCGGTGTGTCGGTCGCCGATATCAATGCTGGCGGTAACGGTAGCGTTCAGTATGAGCAGGCTGGCACCATACAGACTTTCATCGACAGCAACGATCCGCACACCCTTGGGCTCGGGCAAGAAGGGAGAAACGCCAAGTTTACCGGGAATGACCTGATCACCATTACCGTCAGGGGAACCCAGGGACCAGAAAATGGCTTGTGGCCAACTATGACCATCGAAGCAAAGGACGAAGTGATCGGGAAAGTGCTGGTTAACCACAGGTATAGCAAGACCTATCAGTTCCATACCACGGCGTTCAAGGGAGACTACGTATATTTCACAGTGTTCAACAAGCGGATTAATGCGCCCGATGAATACAAGGGCGGACAGAATCTGATTATCAGCAAGCTCGAGCTGTCTGGTGCTCAAGAGGTGACGCAAACCCTGCCGAATGTCGAGCTTGACGCCGATGCCTATGTCCTTACGCCGTATCAACTGGCTTCGTATCTTGCATTTACGTTCACTGGCTCCACACCGGACGATATCCTGCTGCAGGCCGCCGCTGACAAACAGTTGGAGACGAAGTCCCAGATCGCGGCCCAGGTTGAGCGTTTGTTGCACACGCCGCGAGCGCGTGAACATTTTGGTGATTTTGCCGCGCAATGGCTGCGTACTGACCGGGTGTTGAATCTGGCGAAAGATCCAATGCTCTATCCCAACTTCACCAAAGAAGTGCGGCAGGCGATGGCGCAGGAAGTCCGTGAAGTGTTCAACCATGTGGTACTGGACGAAGGCGAACCTTTCAGCGCGTTGTATGATGGCGACTTCACCTTCGCCAACTCAGCACTCGCCGACTTCTATGGTATCGGTAATGTCAGCGGGAGTGAAATGCAGAAGGTTTCAGACGTAACCAGCCGTGCAGGCCTGGTCACCTCGGGCGCATTCCTGGCCGTTCATGCCCATGAGCAGGATACCAGTCCGATTGTTCGTGCGGCCTATTTGCGCAGACGCTTTCTGTGTCAAGATGTTCCTTTACCCCCAACCGGCGTGTCCCTGAATGTAGACTTCGATGCGCTGCGCCAGGATGCGGTTAATGAATGGGAGGCCTATCTTGCCGCTCATAATGGTCTTGCCACATCACGTCGAAAATACGAGTTTCAAACTTCTGCTGGAGTCTGTCAAACCTGTCATGCAGAGATGCTCAATCCGCTGGGTGGTGGCTTCGAGGACTTCGATGCGGTAGGCCTGCCCCAGATTCAGGACTATAACGGGCTCACCATCGACTCACAGGGTGTCATGTATGGTGTCAGCAGCCTTCATGATGGCAACACAATTAGCTTCAATGGAGCAAAAGAGCTGGCTCACCAGATCGCCAACCTGGATGCCACGCGTCAGTGTTTTGTTGATACCGCCTTCCGCATGGCGATGGGTACCGGCTCCAAACTTCTGGACCAGACGATGGATATCAAACTATCGGATAGCGAGGTTGCAAGTTATACCTGCGAGGTTCAGAAGCTAGACGAACAGATGAAATCCAGTGGCAACAGCCCGTTCGAGCTGCTCAGGGCACTCGGCACGATGGACAGTGTGCGCTATCGCAAAGATGTCACACGCTAACGGAATAACTGGATAGATCATTTTTCAGAGGTCACTATGAGTCACACAAAACACATCGCATCACTGCAACGCCGTAACTTTCTAAAATTGATTGGCAAGGCAGGGTTGTCTGTACCGCTGCTAAAAGCCTCCAGTCTGGGCGCCGGTATGTTGCTCTCGCGCCAGGCAATGGCTGATGAAAACTCTCTGCGCAAGGTCATTTTTATCTATATTCCCGATGGGACTCCGAATGGAGCGTCCAATTCCTTCCTGCCTGACGAAAACATGGAGTTGAAGGTTTGTTCGGCGCCACTGGAGGATGTGAAGAATGAGTGTGTGTTCTGCAAAGATGTGGAGATTATCGGCGGAGGCGGCCACAGTGGCGCACAGCGAGTTCTCGGCGCATTCGCTAAAGATGTGAATGTTTCCATCGATCTTGCCCTGGAAGAAACCGTGGGTGCGGTCTCTCCAGTGGCTTCGCTGCGCCTGGGTGTGCGCACGCGGAATCTCAATCCTATTTCTGCACGCTCTTTTTCTGGGAGTACCGATTTTCAGGATAATCCGCAGGCCGCCTTCGAGAGGCTGTTCGGTGGTGCGGTTGATCCCAGCCCGATCGGACTTAAGCGTGATAAAAAACTTCAGGAGTTCAATCTCACAGCTCTGGAAAAAATTAAGACCAAGCTGGGTAGCTATGAATTACAGCGCCTGGAGCAGCATCAGGCTGCAATCGAGAAAATGCAGGCTGATCTGAATAATACCGCAACGGGGCTGGTACCTATGGGTTGCAGCAATCCCGTATACAATCCGGACAACCTCTCTGACGAACAGGTCGATAGTGAATTCACCAACCTGTTCGCACTGCAGACTGAAAACGCCATCCTGGCGCTCAAATGTAATATCACCCGAAT
Organism: Exilibacterium sp.; assembly: GCA_037384225.1. Classification (GTDB taxonomy): domain Bacteria; phylum Pseudomonadota; class Gammaproteobacteria; order Pseudomonadales; family Cellvibrionaceae; genus JARROD01. The sequence goes on along the minus strand of JARROD010000059.1, from coordinate 8,327 downwards.
CGTTACGATGCAAATGGGCAGTGACTCGGCTGATTTCACTGCGACCGGATTTTCCGAACAATACCACTCCGCAATTCATGGGGGGAGTTTTGATAACTATGCTGCTTACCGCGCCTACTTCACAGAGCGCGTTGCTCATCTGATCAAACGATTGCAGGAAGAGCCTGATCCAGACGGTGGTAAATTGATCGATTCTACTTTGGTGGTACAGGTCACCGATATGGGTGATGGTAGCTCACATACCGCTGACGATGCGGCTTATATGATTGCGGGCGGCGGCTCGGCGGTGAATCGCGGAAGTATCGTTCCTGTTCCTAATCAGCACCGGCTACTGGATACGGTCGCACAGTATATGGGGGTTTATGGCGTCATTGGCGGATACGATACTAATGGCCCCGTCAGCGGCATACTGATATAACCCGCCTCTGGCCCTGATGGAATTCGCGCATCCAACGTTATCAGATACTCGGCCTCATAATCCTAGATTCCGCAGTTGGACAAGTTGAAGTGTGCGTTTGAGGGTAAGTTTTCGGCAGTCCTGCGTGAATTCGCCCCCTGGCTTCTGATGTAATACCTCCACGTTAATAAGGAGGCCGTTATCTGACCCTTAAAAAAGCCACCAATCCAAATCCCATGTACCGCTATCAGGCATATTCGGAATTTCTGCAGGACCTGTGTACGCCGAACGAAACACTGCTGCGCAAACTGGAGTCCGCGCCTTTACTGGAACGCAACCCGGCATTGTTCTGGCAACTGACCGCCGCCGCGTTATTTCTTGTGGTAATGGCGCAATGGTTCATCATGTCTCAGGATTTTTAAATAGAGGTTAACCGCCGTTTCTGAGAACGTAATCTTGATACGCAGGTAATGAAATTGCAGCGAGTATACCTATTAAGAGCATGGCCACTGTCAAGCCGACACCCCACACTGACCACTTTCGCTGAACGCGATTAAAGTGTTCCAGGCTTTCCCAACGCTTGTTTTTCCACGCTAATTCCCGCCCCTTAAAACCGAGATAAATGGACACTAAAAATCCTACATAAGGTAAAAAAGCCAATAAACCTATGTATGTTCTATTAAACCCTGCCCATATCCCATTGAGACAAAATGCACCCCAGCTCCAGCCTTTGACGCCTTCGGGAAGCTCATCGGCTTTCATCCCGGAATTGTTGGTGATATCACCTTCCCCGGCAAGAGAAGAGGATGGGCTTTTGTAAATGTTATCCATGTTTATGGTTCCTGTTTATTAGGTTTTAATTAGTCGAGAGGTTTCACTTCCTGTGGGTAGCCCTTTCAAGGTGAAAAAG
>JARROD010000059.1:0-6921 GCA_037384225.1 Exilibacterium sp. | reverse complement strand
CGCTCATACTCCCCTTTGCTATCCCTTATCTTTACCTTCTGTTCCAGAACCTCTCCGGTATCTGTTTCACCCACTGATCTGATCATATCCAAGGGCTCGATGGGCAGGCGTTCGTGAAGGCGGATAGCGAAATATCCAGAAGCCAAGCCGATGTCCGACAGAAAATCCTGCACACAAAAATTTCGATCCGCTACGATCACATCATTGGCGTTTATTGTTGGCAATACGGCTTTCAGCAAAGACCGTTCCTGATTATTAAGGTATCCACAACCAAACTTTGTTTTGCCTCTATTTTGCTTAGCTGGAGATGAATGTCCAGTTCTGGATTGCATTATGATCATTGGCGTTTGTTTGCCAAACGAATTTCACTACGGTGCTGTGTCGTATTTTGTGCCCGGATCATCTAATTCCACCAGCCCAAACACCCTTTCTACTGATGGTTCCCTGTATGATCTAAACTCAGAAAATGTACAGGAATCCTCATATACAAATGATTTTTATGTGAGTGGACCAATAGTCGAGGATAAACTGTTTTTCTATGCTCTTTACGAACAACAGGAAACAACTGAAGAGTTTAATACTCGCGGGGCGCCGGATACCTTTAACGACAGGGATATTGAAGACGATTTTTGGGGGGTAAACTTATCGTGGAATATCGTTGATGGCCATATTCTTTCATACACTGAGTTTAGTGATGAGCGTACCAGAGTAAATCGGCAGTCAAACTTCGATATCAATAGCAAGTCGAAGGTTTCCGATAAAGGGGTAGTTGAGGACGAGCGTGGTGGTAGAAATAGAATTTTGCGTTATGATGGTCAGCTCACAGATAACATAAGCATGTCAATATTGCACGGTGAAAACGAGTACTCTCTCACCACCGTCAGCAATACTGATTTAGATTGTCCATATGTTGTTAATACTAGTACTGGTGCATTGCCTGGTATTACCTCTACTCGTCCCGGTTGCGAAACGAGTGCTCGACCTCAAACTGGTGGTGATGAGCGTATAGCCGATAGAATAGATTTTGAATGGATTATCGGCGACCATTCGCTTCGTTTTGGCTATGACCAGGAGAAAAATACATCCACGTCGTTTGAAACCTATTCGGGGACTAACTTGAGGGGTAATAGTGGAGTTTATTACAGATATTTTACTGCCGCACCAGGTACAGAGTTATCCAACGGAGGCATAGTACCTGATGCCAATGGTGATGGCTCAGATGTTCACTATCTTTGGTATCGTGTCAGTGAGGTCAAGGGAGAATTTGAAGTAGAGTCTAAAGCTATTTATATTGAAGATACCTGGGATATTACTGACGACTTGACAGTTAGTGTTGGTTTACGAAATGAAACTTTTTCCAATTTTAATAGTAAGGGTGATGTATTTATTGAAATTGATGACCAATGGGCGCCACGTTTAAGTTTTTCCTGGGACCCTTTTGGAAATGAGGTGTCAAGGGTGTTTGGTAGTTGGGGGCGGTATTTTATGCCCATTGCATCGAACACCAATGTTCGACTTTCTGGTGGTGAATTGGGGTTTCAGCGCTATTTCGTCTTTGATGGTGAATTTGACCCAGTAACTGCTGCCCCTGCTAATGTCGACGCAGAAGGCGTCCCCACTTCTGAAGAAATAGGGAGTATACAAACTACCGCCAATGGACAAGTCCCTGATAGCGCACAGTTGTCAGATGTGGATCTAGAGCCAATGCATCAAGACGAAATTATTCTTGGTTATGAGCAAGGGATAAATGACGACTGGTCTGTTGGATTGAAATATACTTACCGCGATCTTAAGTCTCACATTGATGATGTGATTATAGATCATGCAGTGGATGCTCTCGGATATGAACATACTGGCGACGCAGGAGGCTATGTTTTAGCAAATCCTGGTAGCGATATTACTATTCCATATGATCGGTTTGGTACTGGTGAATTGGAGTTGACAACATTTTCCGCCGAACTTCTTCAGTATCCAAAGGCTAAGCGTACCTACGAAGCGTGGGAGTTCTCTGCTCAGAGAGTATTTGATGGCGTTTGGGGGTTGACCGCGACTTATACTTGGTCAGAAAGTAAGGGTAACACAGAAGGGTATGTGAAATCTGACAATGGTCAGGATGATGCAGGCATTACCCAGGATTTTGATTTTCCTGAGTTAATGGATGGTGCCGATGGTTTCCTCCCCAATGACCGCAGACATAAATTTAAAATCTATGGTAATTATCAATTAACAGAAAATTTGTTGTTAGGGACTAATTTCTTGCTGCAATCGGGGCGTCCTATTAACTCCTTTGGTGTTGGTCATCCAAATGGGACTCCCGGGTATGGTGACACTTACTATCTTTTAGATCCTAATGGAAATTTTGTAAAAACCAAGCGTGGCAGTAGAGGTAGAACCAGTTGGGTAAATCAGATTGACCTATCTCTTGTGTACACGACTACATTGGGACTGGCGGATATTGTGTTAGAGCCGAGGTATTCAACCTCCTGGATGCGCAGGCAGAGACTGAGGTTTACGAGTTTGCTGAGGTGAGTCCAGGCACACCCGATCCCAAGTATGGGATAAATCAAGCATATCAAACGCCACGTTTTTTCCGCTTTGGGGTTAGTGCAAGATTCTAATTTAATTTTCTAACTTTAATACCTTTATAAGGCCGCTCTGTGTTTTTAACATCTGGAGCGGCTTTTTTTATAGCTAATGATTATTTTTCAGTTTAACCAAACTTTCCAGAGAGGGGCTTTTACTGCTTCCTGGTTAATGTATTGCAGCTCTCTACTATCAAGAGATTGTTCAGGCATTTTAAGTTTAATATTTCCGTCAACCACGGATATTTCAACGCCTTTTTGTCGCAACTCTTGAAGGTATCCCGCAATACTTATTTCACAAATTTCGGTCACGTTCAATTACACCTTGGCGTACAAACTCAAGAATCGTTTGTGCATTTTCAAATTCATTTTTAGAACCCATATTGTTTTTCAAGCCTCTAATCTTTAGAGCAATTGGGTCGCCGGTAATCACCAGATCATCGTGGGCAGGCACAAAATATTCGATTTTTTCAAGCGCCTAATCCGAAGAATTTATGGTCAAGTGAAGCCACAACGGCTGTCCCGCCAAATTATACTGGGCCATGCCATATCCAGAAAATCCGTCCTCATAAAAATTCCCGGCAATTTTCGGGGCGTAACCAACTACCGAATACGCCTCACTTGGGCCATTGAAAACAACACCTGGATGATCGAGGATGACTACGACAGCGAATTCCATTTCTACAACAAGCCTATTGCGGCCATGCAGGGCCTGTTGGATAACCCGCCTGTTCTATACCTGGGAAGTTTCAGCAAAACCATGATGCCATCCGTGCGCATTGGTTATCTGGTCGTACCTGAATATCTGATGGACAATTTCGTGGCAATGAAACGTATCACCAGTGGAGAAAGTCCGCTATTCATACAGGGGGCACTGGCTGAGTTTATTGAAAGTGGGCAGTTTTTACGCCATCTTCGCCGAATGCGTCAGCTTTATCGGGAAAAATGGGAGTATTTCCAATCTCTGGTAATAACCGGCCTCGCTGATGTTCTCTCCCCAGTTGCAGAAAGTGCCGGTATGCATCTGGTTCTGGGCTTCGCCAGTGCCAGTGAAACTCAGATGCGTGAGTGTGTCGCCTTGATCAGGAAATGGTTCGACACTGTAACCTGACCCGCGCTCACCTGCTATGTAGCGACTTAGTTCACTCTGAGCTTGGTTCACCCAGAACTTGTCGAAGGGTCTGGCCGGTTGCTCTGAAGTCGGAGTTCCGTGTTAGCAGAGACGGCGAAACAATTCGATGTGCTTTAGGGCCGTGCATGTCCCTTATGCGCTGGCAATTTTGAAAGTGAATAATCTAACAGGAATGGAACCATGACGACTGAAAATATTTTTCGCGCTTTTCTGGAAGCGGTCAATGAGGTTAAGAACACGGCCCTATCGCCCGAAGTGATAGAACCGGCTTTCCATCTCAGCGGTGACCTGGGTATAGATTCGCGGGAGATGCTGGAAATCTGGTACGAGCTGGAAAAGAAGCTGGGTATACAAATACCGGATTTCGAAAAACGCGATCTCTATACAATAGAATCGGTGGTCGAGATTATAAAGGACAAGATCGAATCCCAAGTCGCTCTGGGGCAGGCTTGATGCGAGGGAGTCTTAAATGAATAACTTTTTTTACGCTCTTCCACAGCGTCTCAGGGATAATCGAGTTTTCGTTTTTCTACTGCTTGTCATTTTTGTTGTTGCCGGCTTGTTCGGTGTGGGAAAACTGTGGCGAGACGACAGTATCGAATCCTGGCTCGGGGAGGACTCGCCTGTCATAAGGCAGCAACGCCAGCTTGAACAGGTGTTTGGCAATAATGAGGACCTGTTTATTATTGTGGAGGCCAGGGACGGGGATATTTTCTCGCCCGATTCCCTGCGCGCCTTCCATCGGCTGCACGACAAGCTGCAAAGCTCTAGGGTGGAAATTCAAAAGGACAGTGGTTCTCCCCTGGGACACATCCGGGAAGTGCTATCCCTGGTAAACGTCCCTGTCAACGACGTCAATGGCGATAATTTATATACGCGCCCGTTTATCGGTCACGAGGTGCCGGCTCGACGGCAGGCGCTCGACGCCCTGCGGGAAAAGGCCATTGGCGACCCGGATCTGCGAAAGCGTTTTGTATCGGTGAATTCCCGCTATGCGTCGATCACGATAAAAACGGATTTCGGCCGGCTGTCAAATACTACCACTGGCGGGGAAGCCGTTGCCGAAGAAGTGTTGTCACTAACCGAATCGTCACTCCCTGAAACCCTGATAATAGAGGATCTGCAGGCTGGAGAGTCGGCTGCGGATGATCCCCTAAAAAGGGCGCCGAGAAATTATAAGGAATACGCGAAATTTTCCACCGCGGTCAAGGGGCTGGTCGAGGCGGCGGCTGTTGAACCCCAGCTCTCGGTTCACTACGCCGGGCTGCCGGAACTGGTGGCGTTCCACGTTTTTATCGGCACTGAAAACAGAGTCATATTCTCCGGCCTGTTTCTGATAATGACGGCGGTGCTCTGGGTGTTGTTCAGACATGTGTCCGTCGTTCTCTGGTGTATGTCCATACCCATGCTGACCCTGGTGCTGACCCTTGGCGTTCAAGGCTGGATCGGGCTGCCGACATCGGATCTGACGGCGGCCATGGCGTTGCTGTTGATCATTATCAGCGTGGCCGACGCGGTGCATATTGTGGCCAGTTACAGATACTATCGATTGGCGGGCTATAAACACCCGCAGGCGATGGCGGTAGCACTGTCCAAGGCGGGACTTTCCTGCCTGCTCACAAGCCTGACCACCATGGTGGCTTTTTATCGCTCTACCTGGTCAAGCCGAATATGCCGGCGGCGATATTTGGCCTTTTTACCACACTCATCTTTGTCCGTCTTCCCGCCTTTGTTGCCCGTCGACCCGTGTTGACACTGCTGCTGAGTATGCTATTGGGCGTGCCCATTATGGCGGGAACCGCCTTTCTCAAGGTGGATTCAAACCGCCTGGCGGCACGCCCGATACGCTCACCCTGCGCACCCGGGCCGCCGATCTGCGCAAGGGCCCGCCGGACAAATGCCGACAAAGCTGGCACGAACTCACGCTAGGGGATCTGATCACCACCATTGCCGCGCGCTACGGTCTAACGCCCCGGGTTGCCGATGCCCTGGCCACTACTGCCATCGAGCACGTCGACCAGACCGATGAAAGCGATCTGCATTTTTTAACGCGCTTGGGTGAGCGGTTCGATGCCATTGCCACGGTTAAAGCTGGTTATCTGTTGTTTATTCCCGCGGGGCAAGTGACCACCGCTGGCGGTCTGGCCATTCCACCTGTGCGCCTGTCTCGCCAGGGCGGTGATCGACACCGTTACATTATTAATGATCGGGATGCATTTTCCGGGGTTATTGCGTATTGGCACGATATCAATACGGCGGAGCGGCAGCGGGTGCTGGTCGGGAGTGATCAGAAACCTAAACGGTTGCGGGAAATGAGTACAAGTGAGAAAGAAGCCCGGGAAACTGCCCGAGCGGAATGGAACCATATTCGACGGGCCGGGGCGTCATTTACGCTGGAGCTGGCCGAGGGACGGCCGGATCTTTATCCGGGAAAACCCGTAATTGCCAACGGATGGAAAGCCGAGATTGATAATACACCTTGGATCATTACGCAGGTAACGCATAGTATTCAGAGTACTTACACAGCGAGTGTACAAATGGAAGTTAATCTCGGGTGACGCAAATTTAAATATAAAGGTGGGTTTTCTAGGCAAGTAAGAGAACACTGCGTACAACAACACAGATTAGTGCCCAAGCAGCATTCCAGAAGCAGTAAAGATTGATTACATGTTATCAGTAAATGAGGTCACCGCTATGTCACCACTTTGCTCAGAGGTTGATCGATGATGCGGCGGCGCACTAATAGCCGGAGGCACATAGCGGCGGATTATGAGAAGGGAAAAGTAGTAAATCGAGAACTTAAATGTGTGTGTAATCACATGGGTATAGGTTATATGCATATAAGTTGACATTGTGAAGAAAATACAGCAGTATTATCCGTTAATTCTTAAGCAGCAGCCATTTTGAGGTCAAAAAAATAATCAACAAAATCATGTTGGCTGTCCGTAAAACACTATAAATACAGATTTTTCAGGTATTTCAAAAATTGCTTGACTGTTTTTTGAGCAAAACATCATGCAACCACCAGTCAAGGTTACTGCTTTGACCAAAGTGGAAAATCATATGTGTAGTGAAAATCGCCGATTATGCTTCGAATACGACGACAACTCACCTTGAATGGGCTGTTCTTAAGCAGCTCACATCTGTTGCTTCGGTATTGTTATTTGTAGTAGGCATGCAAGTAAAAAATTTATTTTAAATTCTTTC
>JARROD010000058.1:14437-16952 GCA_037384225.1 Exilibacterium sp. | reverse complement strand
TATATACCCAAAGCGTTTGAGATTTAGGTATAAAAACTGATTAAAACAAATAGTGGAAACTGGGATGCGAATAATCAATAGGGGCAAAGCCCTACTGCTGTTAATTCTGGGAGGGCTTTCCACAGCCGTTCCAGCTGAAGTAATCACGGGCCCGGCACTGGAAATGGCCAGGGTCGGCGCGTTAATGCGAAGTATCTATCCGACGATAATCGATCCCGGTAAAGAACTTACCCCGGAGCAAACAGCTCAACTGCAGCAGGACCTGGACGCACTTTCCACCCATGTCAACAATACCAGCAAACAAAAAATTCTGCAGACAGATACGTTTAAACTGGCAATGAAAACGCTACTCAAGCATTTGGAGAGTGCGCAAAAATCCATACGCGGTAACGATACCCACTACGCCCGAAGTCTTTTGCGCAGCGCCACCACACTTTGCAGCGCCTGCCACACTCAGGACTTCCAGGAGCGAATTTTTACCAAAGAGAGCTTAAAGGTTACCTTTGCCAACCCCCTGTATGAAGCCGACTATTATTACATGACGCGAAATTATTCCGAGGCTCAGGATATTTACCAACATTATATCGCCGGATTGAGGCAGCTTACCTGGACCGAGGAATCAAAAACAGCCCTGGAGCGGATTCTGGTTATTTTTATTCAAATAAATCGGGACCCGACGCTGGCGGAAAGCTACTTAGACGCGCTCAAGGCCAGCCCCAAAGTAGACAAAGTTGTAAAAGCCCGCATCGAAAAATGGCTGGATGGATTACAAACCGTCAAGACTGAAGAACAACAAGCAACGCAGCAAAAGTTTGAATACAAGACACTGGCGCAGTATATGGAAAAATACATACTGCCTGGCGACGATATGTTTATTGTGTTACCCGAAAACAAGCGTGTAATAGCGCTATGGATGCGCGGGATGCTACACCGCCACCTGAATACCTTTCCCACCGCAGAGGAAACGCCACAGATATTGTATTGGCTTGCCTTTATAGACAGATCCCTGGAATACAATCTCTTTTATTCCCTGGCAGATCTATACCTGAAACAATGTATCACGGGCTACCCCAGCCACCCTTACGCCGACAGGTGCTTTAATCTTTACAAGGATTATATTTATTTTTCCTATACAGGGTCAGCAGGCACCCATGTGCCTGAGCCTGTGCAGGAAGAGTTGCGAGAACTGCAGGCGCAGTTAAAAACGTCGCCTAAAACAACTAACAGAAAGCAACCAAAAAATAATTGAACTTCGCGAAATCACTTACATCTTTCCGGGAATAAGGGGCGTGCGCGAAATAACTTTCGCCGCAAGCACCTCGCCATTTATCCCCCAGATAAATGGCGTCGGCTATTTTTACAGATTTATCGAATCGCGAAAACCTCTCTAAAGCAACACATTGAAATTCAATGGGAAATATTTTTGGGTATAAACCTTGCGTCAAAAATCTACAGTTTTATGCAGAAAAAATGACAACGACTAATAGATTTTTGCAGAGCAAGGCGAGGCTGTTATGTCAATTCCTGTATACCGTTTTTTTGCTGCCACAGCGATACTTTTTATTGGTACATCGACGCACGCTGATTTAATTGCTGAACATGATAAGCAAACTTTTTATAACAATTATAACAATAGTAACAGTCATCAGCTTGACGGGTTGTACCGAGCCACTCCATTTACCAGCCTCATTTCCATTGAGGATGAGTTCGCCGCTAATCCGGAAAGCGAACCGATTACATTTACAACCGCAATCGCCGCCGACTGGCTGGGTGGTGACTATATCGACAACACACAGACTGCAGTGGAAAACGTGCTCAATCACTGGATGCTAAATTCAGAAACACTGACCGTTTACAACTTTGTGCTTGGCCACACATCCATCATGCAATTGGAGCGGGACTTTAGCAACAGCATCTATGTCTGGCGGCATAGAGATTATATTTTCGGTGCCCTGCCCTCTGAAAAGTCCCATGTAAGACAATACGAGCACCGGTTTACATGGTATTAAGAGCTGTCAACCCACACGCAAGTGATTGACCTCATCGACAAATGGCAAACCGCCAGGGTATTGCCGGCGCTTCGTTAAGCATAAAAAATTTATGCAACGGCGGGGTAAAGCAACGATGGGGTAAAATAACGCACGATCAGCGCGCGTATTTGATTGTCAACGCCGTGGTAACCCCCCAAACCCAGTTAAAAAAAGCCACGAACAGAGGTGTATAAAAACCGAGACCGAGCCCCCCGAAACCATAGCGTGTTTTATAGGGATAAATAATCAGTAGTTGCGCCGCCGTCGGTAGCAAACTTAAAACAGCCCCTTTCAGCAGTGCGCTTGACTGGTACACAGGAAAAACGAAGGCCAGCCCCCAGATGCCACCCCAAACAATACGCGGGTACAGCCAGGCGGCGGACAGGGATGGAGTAATGGACACACCGGCTGAGCGGGTAATACCCAGATCGCCGAAAAACCAAACGGTAAGGCTGTTGGCGAGGGCGCCCAGGCAGCCGGCGGCA
>JARROD010000058.1:0-14382 GCA_037384225.1 Exilibacterium sp. | reverse complement strand
GATAGCTTAGGGAACGAGTGTCCAGCGTTGGTTGCTTCCTCCCCAGTTCCACCAAGTAGTCACATTGTCACCGGCACCGGTACTATTGCCGTCGATCACCTGCTCAGGCTGAACACGTACACTAATCGAACCCTCAGCGTTCACGGTAAAACGTTGGTTGTTATTGTCGGTGCGACAACGCCAGATAATTATATTGGCACCATTCTCATAGTCACCACTGTTATCCAGGCAATAGGTGGGGTTTTGTTGGCTGCGAATCAGACCGCTGACGGGATTATAATGCCACCTTTGCCAGCTACCGTCATTGCAGTACCACTGCATTACATTGGTACCATTGGCCATAACAGCATTGTCAATATCCAAACACAGCTCAGAAGTATTATTCACCAACTGAGAATATTCTGAATCTGCGTCAGGATTGGGATTGGAATTAAAAACACTGGCGTCGTTAAAATCCGGATATTCCGCTGGCTTGAACTCATTCAAGCTGCTGAGGAAACGGCCATCTGTCACCGGCAGATTTGCAGAACCATAGTCAAAAGCATTTAAAAGATCACGCATCACTTGGTTGCCGACGCCATCCCCAACCATTTCATACCAGCTGACAATCGTGGGGGTCACAAAAGCGCGGTATGGATTTTCAGCTACTTCATTGGTTTTGGCGAAACGCAAAGCGTGTGTAGCGACTCCATCCTTGTGGTAAACGATTTTCAGGTGACCATTTTCAAAAGGTAATGCGGAAGCAACTTCTGTGGTGAGATCACCATGGGCACTATAACTACCGTGCGTCACCACACCGTCGGTTGTCCAGACCGCCGCGTATTCCCAGTCGTGTCGATGGCCACTTTTAATCCCGCTGAATAACTGATCTTTTTCAAAATATAGCGCGTAAAAATGCCCACAAAATGTTAACCCGCCACTGTCTATACACGCATAGCGGTGAACGGTATTGGATAATTCCAAAAAATTTTTCGACCGGCACTTGCCCGTCAGACTGCCACTTGGTTTTAACCCTCCATTTCGATCGCCAACCCGGCTGATACCCGCACTGGGCAGACAACCGTCGCCATCAAAGTCAAAGACCGGAGCAATGGAAGCGGCATCGACCGCCGTAGGTAAAGCTTCATCCAATCTCGCAAAATCGCTGGCATAAGCACACACAGTGGTAACGGTGCTTAACAGAACAGCAGAATATTTCTTATACATTATAACCTTCTCCTGCAATAATCGGCCCGGTAGAGACCAACGGGTAAGGCATCCATTCGCTGAACCAAACATACCTATGCAATATTTCACACCGGTGACAATGGGGCATAAATATTTGCTTTTAGTACATTTGTGTGACGTAGTTTTTACACGAGTTCCTATTTAATTTCCACCCCGTTTACTGACATTTGCTTTATTTCTTATTTGTCGCTTATTGCAATAGTGGGTATATTTCCTGCAGATGGATTGTTTTACAGCCAACCTTAAACCCGTCGTATACACTGAACATCACATAGCAGGACTATACGTAGCGGGACTATACGTAGCAGGACTATACGTAAAATGACTATGCCCAATCCAGAAAAAACGCCGTGCGGTGCTGAAAAAACCGCGCTAAAAGCTTCCGAGTTCGAAAATTTATGCAACGATGGGGTAGCTTCTCAATAACCCGGGGTAAGCACAGTGTCAGGCGGACGTCCGGATCGAAGGCACAAATACCCCGGGTTATTGAGAAGTTACACGATGGGGGCTTTTCTTATATTTTTGAAGCCCGGGCTCCAGCGCGTACGACCTGATAATTGCGCCCTAAGTATTTAACCGGAACGCTCCATACATGAACTAAACGGCTAAAGGGAAAGACAACAAATAACGTCATTCCTAGGAAAACATGTATTTTAAAAATCCAGTGTACAGGCGCAATACTGGCCGCTGCTTCAGCACCATTGAATATGGCTATATTCTGTGCCCAACTCATAAGTTTTAACATTTCCTGACCGTCAAGGTGCCCTGCCGATACGAAGATAGACCCCAGTCCCAATAACAATTGCACCAATAGCAACAAAAGAATGGTGATATCCATAGTGGAACTTGTCGCTCTGACCCTGCTATTGGTTAATCGACGGTGAATAAGTATTAGCAGACCATATAAACACACCAGACCAAAAATCCCCCCCATTGCCATGGCGAATACCTGCTTCACGCCCGCACTGATACCAAGGAAGTGCCATACCTGATGCGGTGTTAATAGCCCGACAAAATGACCCGCCAGTACCGCAATTACCCCCACATGAAAAGGCACACTGCCTCGTCGCAACTGCTTACTTTCCAATAATTGGCTCGAGCCAGTCTTCCAGGTGTACTGCTCACGATCGTAGCGCACAAGGGAACCCAGCAAAAAAACGGTTATTGCTATATAAGGGTAAATACCAAATAAAAAATGATTAAAGGGATTCACTTTACAGCTCCTTTGGTTACTTTTGCATGCTGTCTGGGATCAACCCAGTTCAAAGGCACATCCCGGTCAGATTGTTGAGCATGTGAGGGACGCCGGACAAGTTGACCGCAGCGCTTGCTGGGAGATTGATTGCTAAAAGTAACTTCCTCTTCTACCCAGGCTTTATCAATGGCTTTTGCTGTATTGTCAGGTTTTTCTTTATCAACCTGGGCACGAATTTCGTTTAAGTTGACACAACCGCCCGCAAGTTGTAACAAGGCCTCAAACAAAACTGCATAGTCGCTTTCGCGTTTTTCCAAGCGGCAGTGCAATAAAGCGAGAATATGTTCCACATCCAATAGCCATGCTTTGGCGTTTTCTTCACCCTGTGTGGCAATAAATTCCAGATAGAGTGGTATATAGTCAGGCAGTTGCGCTTGTTTAAGTTCGAGTCCCGCCTGATGGTACATATTCACTAAATCCACCATGGCTTGTCCACGGTCCCTCGACTCGCCATGCACGTGTTCAAACAGCCAAAGCCCCAATGAACGACCGCGCTCAAATAGCGCATCGTATTGTGCCTGCCAATCAAGTAAATCCAGCCTTGCATGGTGGTCAATAAAACCAATTAACCTGCTCCGCAAAGCCAAACTTAGATCAGAAGCTTCTACTATACCTATTATTTCATCTTCACATTCGCTCAATGTTGAATCTGGATAATCTAACAAAACTGAAATAACGTTAAGCAATAACATTATTCATCCTCCACCTGTACGACTTTGATTTCCCTCGCCAGATCAATTTGTTGTCGACTACCGGGCTTTCTGGCACCAAACAAGTTCCCGTTACTGTAACCATCGCTGCAACCGTTGCCAAAACTAAAACCGCAACTGCTTTTCATACTGTATGCCTCTTCTGCATAGCTGCGATGGCTGGTGGGAATAACAAAGCGATCTTCATAATTGGCAATGGCCAGGTAACGATACATCTCTTCCACATGTTCCCGGCTTAGCCCTGCTTTTTGCAACACAGATAAATCTTCAATACCGTCGACAAGCTGTGAGCGTTTAAATGATCGCATCGTCAATAATCTTTCAAGCGCCGAGAGTACGGGCGCTTCATTTCCGGCGGTAAGAAGGTTGGCCAGATATTTGATGGGGATTCGCAATGACTTGAGGTCGGGAATAACCCCATCCATACCAATACGGCCATTTTCCACCGCATTTTGTATAGGTGACAAGGGCGGCACATACCAAACCATCGGCAGCGTTCGATATTCCGGGTGCAAGGGTAATGCAACTTTCCAGTCCACCGCCATTTTATACACGGGTGATGCCTTCGCCGCTTCTAACCAGCTGTCGGGAATGCCTTCTTTAGCCGCGGCTCTTTGCACTTCAGGATCGTTGGGGTTGAGAAAAATATCCAACTGCGCCTCGTATAAATCTTTTTCCACTTCAACGCTTGCCGCTTGTTCAATACGATCCGCATCGTATAGTAATACGCCAAGGTAGCGAATTCTACCCACACAGGTCTCTGAGCAAACGGTAGGCTGTCCCGATTCAATACGAGGATAGCAAAAAATACATTTTTCTGATTTTCCCGATTTCCAGTTATAATAGATTTTTTTGTAAGGGCACCCCGAAACGCACATACGCCAGCCGCGGCACTTGTCCTGATCGATTAACACAATGCCATCTTCCTCACGCTTGTAGATGGCACCACTCGGGCAGCTGGCAACACACGATGGGTTCAAACAGTGCTCACACAGACGCGGCAAATACATCATGAACGTTTTTTCAAACTCGCCATAAATGTCTTTTTGCACGACTTCATCAAAATTTTTATCGACCTTTCTTTTTTCAAATTCCGTGCCGAGAATTTCTTCCCAATTCGGTCCCCAGTTAATCTTCTCCATGCGTTGACCGCTGACAAGTGAACGCGGTCGCGCCACTGGTTGATGTTTCGAGTCGGGAGCGGTATGCAGGTGTTCGTAGTCAAAATCAAAGGGTTCATAGTATTCATCAATTTCAGGCAAGTCGGGGTTGCCAAAGATATTGGCTAACATCCGGAGCTTGCCCCCTTGCTTTGGCTCTAGCTTACCGCTTTTATTGCGTACCCAACCGCCGTTCCACTTGTCCTGATTTTCCCACTGTTTCGGAAAACCAACGCCCGGTTTTGTTTCCACATTGTTAAACCATGCGTATTCCACGCCATCGCGACTGCTCCAGACGTTTTTACAGGTAATGGAACAGGTGTGGCAACCAATACACTTGTCAAGGTTCAACACCATACCAATCTGTGCTCGTACTTTCATTACACGCTCCTCTTCCATTCACTGCCGTGCTCATCCAGCCAGTCGACGTTTGCCATTTTGCGAATAACCACAAACTCGTCTCTATTACAGCCCACCGTCCCGTAATAATTAAAACCGTATGCCTGTTGCGCGTAACCACCAATCATGTGCGTCGGTTTCATGACTATTCGAGTCACCGAGTTGTGCATACCTCCACGGGTGTGGGTAATTTCAGAGCCGGGTACATTGATAATACGTTCCTGTGCGTGGTACATCATAGTCATACCCTTGGGGACGCGCTGAGAAACCACTGCGCGTGCGGCAATAGCGCCGTTGACATTAAACGCTTCAATCCAGTCGTTATCTTCAATACCACCGGCACGGGCATCGTTTTCACTTAACCAAATAATCGGTCCACCGCGGGAAAGGGTCAACATCAATAAATTATCGGAATAGGTTGAGTGTATGCCCCATTTCTGATGGGGCGTAATCCAATTGAGAACGAGCTCTTTGTTACCGTTGGGTTTAGCGCCGAGGATGGGCGCAATCGTTTTTAAATTCACCGGCGGCTTGTACAGACATTGGGTTTCGCCAAAATCGCGCATCCATTCATGATCCTGATAAAACTGTTGCCGTCCGGTTACCGTACGCCACGGAATCTGCTCATGTACATTGGTGTAACCGGCATTGTAGGAAACATGCTCATCCTCCAGCCCGGACCAGGTTGGGGAACTGATAATCTTTCGCGGTTGAGCCTGTAGATCACGAAAGCGGATTTTTTCTTCCTCTTTAGGCCTGGCGAGATGAACGTGGTCTAAACCGGTAACCTGACCAAGCGCCTGCCACGCTTTTACCGCCACATGACCATTGGTTTCCGGTGCAAGCGACAAAATCACTTCAGCGGCGTCGATAGCGCTCTCGATTTTTGGACGGCCTTTATGTGCGCCTTCTTCTGTGTGGACATAATTTAGCTTACCGAGAAATTCAACCTCTTCATCCGTGTTCCAATTAATACCCTTGCCGCCGTTGCCAAGCTTTTCCATTAACGGCCCCAGAGAAGTAAATCTTTTATAGGTATTGGGATAATCACGCTCAACCACAACCATATTTGGCGCGGTTTTCCCCGGAACTAAATCGCATTCCCCGTTCCACCAGGCCTTTACCCCATCCGGTTGCGCAAGCTCTGCCGGGGTATCGTGTTGCAAAGGTACGGTGACAAAATCTTTTTCCAGCCCCAAATGCCCGGGTACGAGTTCAGAAAAACGTTTGGCGATACCTTTAAAAATATCCCAGTCTGAACGCGATTCCCACACCGGATCCACAGCTTTAGACAGGGGGTGGATAAACGGATGCATATCCGAGGTGTTCATATCGTCCTTCTCGTACCAGGTCGCTGTGGGAAGGACTATATCAGAATACAAACAGGTCGAAGACATACGGAAATCGAGCGTGACAACCAAGTCAATCTTGCCTTCAGGCGCTTGTTTATGCCAAACAACATCTTCGGGCATTTTGCCGTTACTCTCACCTAAGTCTTTGCCTTGCAGTCCGTGCTTAGTCCCTAATAAATGACGCAACATGTATTCATGGCCCTTTCCGGAAGAACCCAGCAAATTCGAGCGCCATACAAATAGGTTGCGCGGGAAATTTTGTGGATTGTCCGGATCTTCACAGGCGAAACTTAGCTTTTGTGTTTTTAAGGCATCAATCACATAGTCTTTGGGATCCATGCCTTGTGCTTTTGCGGCGGCGCATATTTTCAGGGGATTTGTGGCCAATTGCGGAGCTGAGGGCAACCAACCCATGCGTTCAGCACGGGTGTTGTAGTCGATAATGGACGCTTGCCATTTGGATTTATCCGCTAGCGGAGAGACGACTTCAGCCATATCCAGTTTTTCATATCGCCATTGGTCGGAATGATTGTAAAAAAAGGATGTGCCATTCATATGGCGGGGTGGACGTTGCCAGTCAAGAGCAAATGCCAGTGGCAACCAGCCTGTTTGCGGTCGCAACTTTTCTTGTCCTACATAGTGGGCCCAACCGCCACCGGACTGACCAATACAGCCACACATCATCAGCAGGTTAATGACGCCACGATAATTCATATCCATGTTGTACCAGTGATTCATGGCAGCGCCTATGATAATCATTGATTTACCATGGGTCTTCTCAGCGTTAGTGGCAAATTCCCGTGCAATTTTAATGACCTGATCACAGGGCACACCCGTGATTTTTTCCTGCCACGCCGGCGTATAGGGTTTGTTATCGTGAAAGGAGGCGGCACAATTGTTACAGCCCAGGCCATTATCGACGCCATAATTAGCGAGTGTTAAGTCGTAAACTGTAGCCACCAGGGCTTCATTGCCATCTGCGAGCAATATACGTTTTACAGGGACCTTGCGTAGTTGAACGGGCCCGTGATCAGTATGACTAAAATAATCATATTCGTGTTTTTGCCCACCAAAGTATGGGAATGCGACATCCACAATTTCATCGTTGTTGTCTTTTAAAGACAATCGCAATTGAACCTCTTTACCGGAAAGCCCATCGCGCTGCTCGATATTCCACTTGCCTTTTTCGCCCCAGCGATAGCCTATTGAACCATTGGGTGAAATCAGTTTTCCATTTGCAGAGTCGATCGCAACCGTTTTCCACTGCGGATTGTTGTTCTGTTCAAGATTGTCGGCCAAGTCGGCTGCGCGTAAAAACCGGCCTTGAGTCCACCCTTGTTCGGTTTTATCCAACCGAACAAGATAGGGAAAGTCGGTGGTCGAGCGTACATAATGGTTGAAATAACGGCTGTGATTATCGACGTAAAACTCCTTGAGAATGACATGTCCCATCGCCATTGCAAATGCGGAATCCGTGCCTTGTTTTACCGGGACCCACTCGTCGGTCAGTTTCGCTACTTCTGAGTAATCGGGTGTGATGGAAACCGTTTTTGTGCCTTTGTAACGGACTTCTGTAAAGAAATGCGCATCCGGTGTTCGCGTTTGTGGGACGTTTGATCCCCAGGCAATGATATATCCCGAGTTATACCAGTCCGCCGATTCAGGCACATCTGTTTGCTCTCCCCAAATCTGGGGAGAGGCCGGCGGCAAATCACAATACCAGTCGTAAAAACTTAAACAGTTGCCGCCGATCAAAGATAAGTACCGCGCGCCGGCAGCATAAGACACCATGGACATCGCTGGAATTGGCGAAAAGCCCGTTATGCGATCAGGCCCGTAGGTTTTAGCGGTGTAGATATTTGAAGCGGCGATAATATCATTGACTTCGTTCCAGTCTGAACGCACCATACCGCCCAATCCGCGACGTGATTTGTACGATCTGGCTTTCACCGGGTCTGACACTATAGATGCCCAGGCCTCCACCGGATCGCTAAACTGTTTCCGGGCATCGCGCCACAATTGCAATAGCGCTTTGCGGACTTTGGGATACTTGAGGCGATTTGCACTATAAATATACCAGGAATAACTGGCCCCACGGGGGCACCCACGGGGCTCGTGATTCGGTAATTCCGGGCGTGTGCGCGGATAATCGGTCTGTTGTGTTTCCCAGGTCACCAAGCCGTCTTTGACATAAATTTTCCAGCTACAGGAACCTGTACAATTGACACCATGTGTAGAACGTATAATTTTATCGTGCTGCCAGCGTCGGCGATAGCCATCTTCCCAGCTTCTGCTTTCGTTGACTGTTACGCCATGATCGCCGGCAAACTCTTGTTTTTTCACTTTGAAAAATCGCAATTTGTCTAAGAACTGACTCATGCTGTTTAATTCCTGTCATTAAGTTCATACCCAGAACGCTTGAGAATTACTACACACTATAATTTTTGCGGTAAGAATCTGCTTGATACAGATCAAGACTCCCGAGGCTGTGGGATGCAGTGAAACCCCTTCACTACCACTAAAGTGGTATCCTCTGAAATTCCACTAAGTTGATGATATATAATGTTTTTCTAATAGTCAGACACAACGGAAAAAAGGTAGGGAAAAACTGTAAACTTTAAGTGGGTAGGGGTAATATACCCAAATCGTTAGAGATTTAGGTGTGCCATGAGTAGTCATTAAGAAGAATGTAAAAAGTGACAATGGATGACGTCGAGAGCCCTGTAAATTTAATGCTGTAAATCGCTTGGATCTAACAACAGGTAAATCACATTGACTGATACAAATAGCGTAAATAGCGCTACCTCAGCCGCGGATTCAGAATCATTAAAACTCCATTTTTCTCGATCCGTCATGAGTTATATAACGCTTTCACTGGTATCTATTATAGCCGTTGCCCTATTGAGTATATTTATTTCATTTTGGGTAACAGAACTTGCCGATAAAGATGCACAGGCTATCAATTTATCCGGTTCTATGCGAATGAGGACTTACCAGATAGGCATGGAAATCTCAAAAGGTGAGATAACGTTAGCTAAAAAGCACGTTCAGGAACTGGATAAAATATGGCTCCACCCCCTGTTTGCCGGTCAACGACTTAATACAAAAGATAGTGTCTTGAACAGGTATTTTGAAACGGCCTTTAACCACTGGAACTGGGTGCTAAAACCAACATTAGAATCCAGTCTCTCAGCCAGTCAATCAAGTAAATGGTTTCCCTTCGAGCTTTTTAATACCCAGGTTGAATTAACGGATCAGGTCGTCCAGCAATTTCAAAAAGACGCGGAGAATAAAATCAGAAGACTGCGTTCATTTCAGTTATTTGCACTTTTTTTAACCATTGTGGTCGGTAGCTTAATTTTTCACTTACTAAAAACGCGCATTGAAAAGCCGCTCAATGCATTGACAAATACTGCATATAAGCTGGGGCAGGGAGATTATCGACAACGTGTGGATATTGAGGGCGAAGATGAATTAGGTCTCTTGGGCGCCGTCTTCAATCAAATGGGCACCTCTATTGAAAACGCCTATAATCAACTCGAGCAAAGGGTCAAAGACCGAACCGAAGAACTTTACCGGAAAAATGTCACCTTACAGTTTCTATTTAATACGGCGCGCAAAATAATAGAAAGTCAAGAGAACGGGCTCGATCATCAACAGGTTGTTGATGATCTCTCTTCCGTTATTGGCGCCGGGCATATCGAACTTTGCCTGTTTACCAGGCAAGGCGAACTTCCTTATCTACATCTCGCTCCACAATCTGAACCCATTAATGACTGCAGCAACCGCTCTTGTGATGATTGCCGTTTTCGCCCGACCAACTGTGCAGAAACAGAAGCTCAGGATGTTAGGCGTTTTCCAATAAACCTGGAAACCAATCAATATGGTCTATTAAGTATCAATGTGACCTCAGGCACGGGTTTACAGGACTGGCAAGAACAACTTTTACGCTCAGTTGCCGATCAATTGGCTATTGCTCTGTCACTGGGAGACCAAAAAGACAACCAACGGCGTCTCGCCATGCTAAACGAGCGTACCGTCATCGCCCGCGAACTGCACGATTCACTTGCACAGGCGCTGTCTTATTTACAAATACAGGTAACGCGTTTACAAAAGAGTCGCGATCAAGATAAATACCACTTACAACAACCGATCATCGATGAATTACGCGAAGGACTCTCTTCCGCTTACCGGCAACTCCGTGAATTACTGACAACATTTCGTTTGAAAATTGGTGTTCGCGGGCTTCAAGGGGCTTTAGAAAATACAGTAAAACAGCTGCAAGAGCGTACCGATATGAAGATAGCGCTCAATTATCAACTCAGTAATTTGCCGTTGAGCCCAATGGAAGAGATTCATGTATTGCAGATAGCGCGCGAAGCGAGCCAAAATGCGGTTCACCATTCTCGTGGAAAACAAGTCAATATTTCACTGCAGCAAAAGGACCATAAAACTATTTCTCTTCAAATTGCAGATGATGGCATTGGGATGAAGGAATCCCCAGAAAAACTCAATCACTATGGGTTGGCGATAATGAAAGAGCGCAGTCACCATTTGGGAGGCCGTATAGATATACAGCCAAATAAAAATAGCGGCACAAAAGTAGAATTCTCATTTGTGCCGCAGTTTTTAAAATCGGTCTAACTCCCATCGTTGCGTAAATTTTCGAGCTCATAAGCTTTTAGAACGGTATTTTCACCGGCGTGCGGCGCTTTTCTAGAGCGTGGTTCTATCCAAGCCCGGTCCAGCCGGTAAGGGTGTGGGGTTAAGGGCGAATAGTCTACCTCCAGTGGTACCCGCCGTTAGGTGCCATCGATGTCGCTTGATATTCGCCCTTAATCCCACACCCTTACCGACTGGACCTATTAGGTAATTTCTGGCGTTCACCTCATTCATTCAGACTGCTCAAAGACGGGTCTACGGGTTGTAAAATTCAACATTTTTACGCAGGTAAAACCACCAATTGATAAAAATGCACACAACATAAAAAATCGCAAACCCAATTAAAGCGTACTCTGGGGTGGTGGCTTTAATTTGTTCCCCTAAAACCTTTGGGATATAAAATGCACCGTAGGCTGCAACAGCGGATGTCCACCCTAATACAGGCCCCGCCTGCGTTTTTGGAAATACCATTGCCACCGTCCTGAACGTTGACCCATTGCCAATACCAGTTGCTGCAAAAAGTACTAAAAACAATACAAAAAATGGGACAAAGTATTGCTCCGGCGTCGCCGAGTTGTAGGCGATTTTCATGTAGTAGGCAACGCCTAATGCACTGATGACCATGACAACAGAACAGACCTGGGTCACCAATGCCCCTCCGAACTTGTCGGATATCCACCCTCCCACAGGGCGAATCAAAGCGCCGATAAAAGCGCCCATCCAGGCATACATAAGCGCGCTGGGCCCATTGGGGTTGATGGTATCGTGCACCATAACACCGTCAACAACAAGGTGTTGATAGCCAAATATTACCTTAATCGCCAAAGGAAATGCCGCCGCAAAACCAATAAAGGAACCAAATGTCATGGTATAGATAATGCTCATCACCCAAGTATGTTTATTGTTAAAAATTTCATACTGTTTGGTGAGGTTGGTTTTGATTTGTCCGGGAATTTGCTTTAGTAAAAACACGGTTAATGATATAACAATTAGCATAACCAGTTCTTTGGGGAGGTTAAATCCCGAACCATTGGCGGCTTCGGGTAACAAAAGCCATAGTCCAAAAACCGCCGTTAATAATCCTATGGATAACATACCGGCAATGACCGCAAAACTACCCAAAGGCGCAGGGATGCTTGGCGACACTTCTTGAGTACGAATGTTATTCATCTTAAACCAACCCAGGAAAGCCAGCGGAATTAAAAATATCAGCCACAGGAAACCGGCATTATGAATATACGTTTCTGCACCCGCCTCAATCTTGCCTATAAGCGTACCGGACGTGTTTTGTAGAATCATCGGTTCGCCACCGAAGACAGCCATCGTCATAGCCAGGGGAATTAAAATTTGCATCGTAGTTACACCGAAGTTCCCTAATCCGGCATTCAACCCCAGGGCCAGTCCTTGCTGGCTTTTCGGAAAGAAAAAACTAATGTTGGACATTGAGGATGCAAAATTACCCCCTCCAAAGCCTGACAGTAAAGCTAATAGTTGGAATACCCATAAAGGTGTTTGGATATTCTGTAAGGCTATGCCAGTACCGACAGCCGGCAACATAAGAAGCGCAGTGGTAAAGAAAATGGTATTTCGTCCACCACACAAACGGATAAAGAAGCTGCTCGGGATTCTTAACGTTGCCCCGGTTAACCCCGCAATTGCCATGAGCGAAAACAAATCGGATTTTGCAAAATGAAAACCCAGGTTAAGCATTTGTACAGTAATAACGCCCCAATAAAGCCAGACGGCAAAACCACACAACAAACTCGGGATAGAAACCCATAGGTTGCGGTTGGCGATCACCTTGCCTTGGGTTTGCCAGAATTCCGAAGATTCCGGATCCCAATGACAAATATCCCCACCTGGCAGTTTATCGGCTGCGACACCAGACCGCGACGCACCGGTAGACGATGTGTCTTTAATATTGATAGAGCGTGAATCAGTCATAAAAACACCTCCCAGTGAATTGATACACACCAGACTACGTCAGATTTAAAAACCAAGGCAATGATTCAAAGGGAGTACACACACATGACTAATGGTTTTATCATATACTTACGAATGAGTAAGCAGATTGTATTGCGCGCACAGCCTATACAGGTTTAGATACAATTAAAATGAAACATAGTGCTACCCCTATAGGAGTATTTAACTAAACGTAGGAGTCTTTAACTATGCGGATATACCCAAAAGCGTTTGGCCCCCAAAATTGACGTCGCTCTCAACAAGCCGACACGATGAACTATCCTTAACACCTTTGTTTTATTTTAGTAGTTGAGCTATGTCAAATAAAACTGTTAATCCTATTGCGAATTTAGTATTTTTATCTAAGCTATCATCCATGACTTAACCGTATGCACAGCTATAGCCAAAATGTTTGAGATTAATCATTATTTTAAAATTGAGTCCCATTATGAGTGAACCCGCTACGGTATTACTTGTTGACGATCATCCGCTATTGCGTAAGGGGCTCGCGCAGCTTATTCAATTTGAAGATGACCTCAACGTTATCGGTGAAGCCTCCAACGGAAAAGATGCCCTGAATCTAGCTTCAGAGCAGGATCCTGACCTGATTATCCTCGACTTGAATATGCAGGGCATGGACGGGCTCGAGACATTGAAAAATTTGCGAGACCAGGGGATCTCATCACGCATTATTATGTTAACTGTGTCTGATAGCAACGAAGATGTTGTCTCCTCAATTACTTACGGCGCTGACGGATATTTATTGAAGGACATGGAGCCCGAGCAAATACTCGCTAAAATCAAGCAGGCCGCGCTTGGCGAAATGGTCATCAGCGAAAAACTCACCCATGTCCTGGCTGGCGCCTTACGTAAGGGTGAAAATACACGGGTAAACCTGCTGGCAAAACTGACTGGACGCGAGCTTGAAATACTGCGGCACATCGCAAAGGGACTATCCAATAAACTGATTGCGCGGGAACTGGACATTTCGGATGGTACGGTTAAAGTTCACGTTAAACATTTGTTAAAAAAGCTGGGCCTTAAGTCACGCCTGGAAGCTGCGGTTTGGATGGTAAACAACCCATAAAAGCACAGATTGTTGCGGGAGGGCTGGGAGGCCACCCGGCAATGCAAACCCGATGCGGCGCCCTGTATCCCGGCCTCTACAACATGCACTCCCCCGCGGACGTGATCGAGCGCTTTTACGGCGTGGCGATTGACACCGACAGACTCAGGTTGCGGCAATGGCGTGAGGACGACTATCCGGAGTTCGCCGCCATGAATGCGGACCCGGCCGTGATGGCCTTTTACCCGGCTGTCCTGTCCCGAGCCGAAAGCGACGCGATGGCGGACAAGCTCTGTAATCTGATCGCAACGCGTGGTTGGAGCTTCTGGGCGGTGAACGAGAAACAATCCGGCCAAAGTGGCAGGTTTTTCATTACACGCCGGGGTCGTGGCAGAAGCCCATCAGCGCGACAAGCTCGAACGTCGAAAATCTATACCCAAAGCGTTTGAGATTTAGGTGCACAGAGCACACCCCTTTTTGTCCCTGGCCGCGTTGCTCCTCCTCACATGGGGCCTGCCATGCAGCGTCGTCGCGCCCCCTGCTATTAAAAGAAGGGGGAACAAAAATTGACGCACTCTGCACACCTAAA
>JARROD010000057.1:0-14494 GCA_037384225.1 Exilibacterium sp. | reverse complement strand
CCGCCGTACCTGGGTTGGCTTCCAGGGTGATTTCAATGTCGTCCGTAAAACCGAAGGTGGTTTCTGCAGCGTTGATAAGGGTTTCGATAGCGGCGGCCGAAAACAGGCTGGGTGTACCGCCGCCGAAAAATATCGATTGCAGTTTTCTGCCGCCCGCGCAGTGGCTTTCGTTGCTGAGATCCTGCAACAGTGCCCGCATATATTCCGCCTCCGGAATATCGACGGCAGTGTGGGAATTGAAATCACAATAGGGGCACTTGCGGACACACCAGGGAATATGTACGTAAAGGGATAATGGCGGGAAATCCCCAATATTTGACTTCTCATTCATTTTGTCGTTAACACACCGGAGCTATTCAGCTACTCATTAAGGGATAGGTTGGCAATGCGTGGAGTAATTTCGCCATCGCCCGGCCCCGGTGGCTGATACGGTTTTTCTCATCGCGCTCCAGCTGCGCCGCCGTACAGCCTTTTTCCACCACAAAAAACAGGGGGTCATAGCCAAAGCCGTTTTGACCACAGGGTTCAAACAATATGCGTCCCTCCCAGGTGCCCTGGCAAATGATCGGTGTGGGGTCCCTGGCGTGGCGCATAAAGACCAGTAAGCAATGATAACGCGCGCTGCGGCGGTGTTTGGGAACGGCTTTTAAGCGCTCCAGCAAATGTTGATTATTGGCTTCATCGCCGGATTTATTACCGGCAAAGCGAGCCGAATAAATACCTGGCTCACCCTGTAGGGCATCCACCTCCAGGCCGGAGTCGTCCGCAATGGCTGCCAGTCCGGTGTGAGCGCAGGCGTGGCGGGCTTTCAAAATGGCGTTTTCGACAAAGCTGAGGCCGGTTTCTGCCACTTCCGTAACCTTGAACTGTGATTGTGGTACCACGGTGTACCCCTGGTTTGCGAGTAAATGCTGAAACTCCTTGAGTTTTCCCGCATTGCCACTTGCCAGCACCAGGGGTGATGAATTAGTTGTCGACATAGAGGGTTTTGGTAAATTTCAACACGTAAGGGCTCTGATCGGCAGGGTTAATTTTAATCGAGAAGTTCAGTACTTCTTCATTGCTAAAACGCAATGGAGCCAGATAGTAGACTGCATTTTTTTCGCGCACTTCAATAAATTTCAGGGTTTTCTGCTGCTGCATCAGGTTGGTGGCGGTGCCGGTAATGTTGGCGGCAATACCGCCCTTGCTGTGGTTGTCAGTTACGGCGATGTTGACCAACGCCTGATCCTTACCGCGGGTAATATTGTAGAGGCGGGCGATATCGGGCTGGAT
The DNA here is from genome assembly GCA_037384225.1 of Exilibacterium sp. GTDB lineage: Bacteria > Pseudomonadota > Gammaproteobacteria > Pseudomonadales > Cellvibrionaceae > JARROD01. The sequence goes on along the minus strand of JARROD010000057.1, from coordinate 13,219 downwards.
AAAACTGCTGTTGAAGACACTGTAATGAACTTTATAGTGGCCGAAGGCTTCGTAGGATTTGTCGGCAGCGAAACTGGTACCGGCAAGTATCCCTAACAGCAGTGTGAAGGCAGTGGCGACGGTTTTGGATGGATTCAATGCTATACACATGATGGTCTCCCCTCCTTTACAGATAGATTCTATCCGTAATAGGGTTATTTACTGTTGGCGTCAAGATTCATTTTCAGATTTCGCACGTTGTCTGGCCTCTGGGTTGGCACTGAACTCACACTTGACCGTGTCAGGTGATAGATGGCGGTTTCGCCGAACAGGTTCGGGCGTATATCCTTGAGAAGCCTGCTCAGGCGACGTTCGGCCACTACCTGACGGTGCAAAATGGTGATATTCAGCTCGGCACAAAGTACTTCGAAGTCTTTAAAGGTGCAAAAGTGAATATTGGGGGTATTGTACCACTCATAGGGGAGTAAATCCGAAACCGGCATTCGGCCCCGAAAACCCAGGTGCAGGCGTGCCTTCCAATGACCGAAGTTAGGGAAGGTGATAATACACTCCTTACCAACCCGCAGCATTTCCTCCAGCACCTGGTTGGGGAAGCGCATGGTCTGCAGTGCCTGGGTCATTACGACAGTGTCGAAGCTCTTATCCGTAAAATTGTGCAGTCCTTTGTCGAGGTTCTGTTCCACGACATTGAGGTCCTTGTCGATACAGGCGTTGATTTCATCGGCATCGATCTCCAGGCCGTAGCCTTCCACCTGGTGGCTGTCCCGAAGCCTCTGCAGTAGAGTCCCGTTGCCACAAGCGAGGTCAAGGATGCGGCTGTTAGGTGCGATCCAGTTGACAATTTCGTTCAGATCTATTCGCATACGCTCTCCCCAGCCACCCGGCTCAGATAGCGATGAAGAACCTGGATATAGCGCTGATTGGGGATTAAGAAGGCGTCGTGGCCAAAGTTGGATTCGATCTCGGCGTAAGTGACGGGCTTTTTGGCTCCCATCAGCGCATTGACGATTTCATGGGAACGGGTCGGGGAGAACCGCCAATCGGTGGTAAAGGCTACCACCAGAAATTTACACTGCGCGTGACTGAATGCAAGGATGGGGTCGTCATTGTATTCTCGGGCCAGGTCGAAATAATCCAGCGCCCGGGTCATCAGAATATCAGTATGGGCGTCAAAAGACTGGGAAAAAGCGTCCCCCTGGTAACGAAGGTAACTCTCGACCTCGAACTCCACCGGTTCGTCGATACCCCGGCGAAAGGAGCCGGAGCGCAGATCGCGACCGAATTTCTGTCCCATTCCATTATCGGACAAGTAGGTGATGTGGCCAATCATCCGCGCTACCGAGAGACCGTCTTTGGGGTAGGTGTTGTGCGCTAGGTAATGGCCCTGATAAAACTGGGGATCCGCCTGTATGGCCTGGCGAGCGGTTTCGTTGAAGGCGATATTTTGGGCAGTCAGTTTCATTGCCGAAGCGATGACTACGCAGTGACGCACCCGCTGTGGATATTCCAGTGCCCAGCGCATCGCCTGCATACCGCCCAGACTTCCGCCGATAACCACTGCCCACTGCTGTATACCCAGGACATCGGCGAGGCGGGCCTGGCTGTGAACCCAGTCCCTGACCCGTAAATTCGGAAAATCCGTACCCCAGGGGCGGCTGGTTTCGGGGTTGTTACTGCGGGGACCCGTGGAGCCGTGACAGCCGCCAAGGTTGTTCAGGGAAACCACAAAATAACGCTGAGTGTCTATGGGTTTACCGGGGCCTATATAGTGGTCCCACCAGCCGGGTTTGCGGTCCTGTGGGGTGTGGTAACCGGCGGCATGGTGATTGCCGGAAAGGGCATGACAGATCAGTACCGCGTTGCTGGCATCTTTATTGAGAGTGCCATAGGTTTCGTACACGATGTCATAACGCTCGAGCACGCGGCCGCAGGCGAGCTGCAAGGGGGTGTCAAAGCTGCAGACCCGGGGCTCGACCAAGCCCACAGAGTCAGCTGGGAAATTCTGCTGTAGCTGTTTCACTCGGGCGTAGTGCTTCCTTCCAAAGGGAGCCTAGTCTAAAGTCGCGGGAAGCGGGCTGCAAGCGTTAATGTAGACTCGGAGTATGAGGGGTCACACTACCAGACGATTTTCCGTGCGCAGCTTGATTGCACTACCGGATATCTGTAACTGCAGGGTGGAAGTTGTTTCGAGCTGGCCGCATATACTATCCAGGCTGGCCAAGGCTGCTTGCTGAGTGGCGTTATTGGATTGGATTTCACCAAGCTGGTATTGCAGCGTGTGTTTGTCACTGTTAAGGTTTGTGAGCAACATCATATGCCGCTCTAGCAGTTGCTTGTCATAGTGTGTGCAATGAGCCGGCTGGGCAATGGCTTCGCAGATCCAGTGGCGGATATCCTGGCGGATGTCGTGATAGAGCGTGCGCATTTCCTGAACCAGCGATTGTACAAAGCGATTTATTAACGTGTTTTTACTGGCGGCCAGCAAATTCATCGACTGGTGAAACTGATTGGCCTGGTGTTTCAGTTGCATCAATCGCTGCTGGTATGGGGACAGGTTAAGCAAATAGTGAGAGGCAAGGTCTTCATCGTCCATTTCCTGCACAGTTCGTGCGGTGTTATGAGTAATCTGGTCTGTGCGTCGGTAAGCGGATTTCAATATCTGATTCACTTTGCGAGTGGCCAGTGCCAGTTGCTGCAGGTCCTTGGCAAGCTCGTCAAAGAAGCTGACAACTATCTGTACCAGGAAGGGAGGGGATGAATCCTTAGCCAGAAGGTTTTTCATAGTCTGTATGCGCCGTTCCAGCCCCTTGGCGCTGACGGGAGTCAACAGCCGTTGCAGTTGTTGCCCGAGTACATGTTGACTGGAACGCAGCGACAGTGATCGCCGGTGGTATTGGCTGTACACGCGCTTAACACTTTCGCGCAGTGAGCGCAGGCCGGAGTGACGGGGCTCTGTCTGCAGGTGTTCACACTCGGCGTGGCTGTCAACCAGCCGTTGTCTCAGGGAGTTGCGACTGTGGGTCATCATGGCGATAACATCGGTAACGACGCGGTGGTGGGCGATACGCCGCTGGTGATCCAACAGCCGCTGGGCGAGAATCGTCTCCAGGTGCAGCAAATTACTGCGCTCGATATCTTCCTGGTTTTTTGAGACTTTGGCCTGCAAACCCTCTTTGGCCGAAAGCGTGAGCACATGCTCCATGGGCAACTTTAACTGCCGCGCCACGGTTTCGCGCGTGCCGTGGAGCAACTGCCGCATTTCGTAGTCTGGGTAGGCTTCCTGTGCCGAATACGAGTGGTGGGTGTCAATCTTGTTAATCAGCGTCAGCACCGCTGTCCCCTGATTGTCGCGCAGCATTTTCACATGCTGTTTCCAGATTGCCATATCTTCGGTGCTGACACCATCATCGGCGCTTAATAAAAACAGTACGCTTACCGATGAAGGCAGAAAGTTGAGTGTTAGTTCCGGTTCATTGTTCAATACATCGATACCCGGGGCGTTAATAATGCGCAGGCCGTAACGCAGCAAGGGGTGCTCCAGATTGATTAGAGCGTGACGCCATGCAGGTATTTCCATTTTACTGTTGTCTTCCCGGTTGCGCGTCAGTTTGTCACAATCGAATCCGAGCTGGCGTGCCTCCGCCGGTGTAACGGGCTTGAGCTGGGTGATTCGGGATATCGCCGAGCGCACCTGCGACGGGTCCTTGGGGTCGAAGTTTACCGTTACCCAATTGCGTGGGATGCGCTTAAAACTTTCCATGCTTGTAGCAGTGTTGCGCGTCTCAATTGGTAGCAACCGCACGCTGCAGCTCTCGTTTGAATCGTAATAAATTTCCATGGTGCAGCGGAATGAAGCTCCGAGCGGCGTAGAAAGAATTTTTTGTCCGTAGTGATCGTATAAGAGCGCATTGATGAGTTCGGTTTTGCCCCGGGAAAGCCCTCCGACCACAGCCAGTGTCAGCTGTTCATCGCCGAGTAGTTCAAGTGCGCGCTGAAGGAAAAAGTCAGCTTCTGTACTGCTGAAATTATGATCGGAAAACCACTGTTGATATTTTTTCAACTGTGACTTCAGATTGTCTTTCCAGAGAGCGCAATTGACTATCTGGCGATACAATGTTTGGGGGTATAGCGACGCATTCACGACATGGACTTCACTATTTGAGCTTATTATGTGGCCGGGTGAAGGCCATTTTCTTATTTTAAATCCTATATTAATAGCGAATAGTTCACCTTAATTATGGGCTGATTATACCCTTTTGATATTTATTCCTGAACTTCCCCTGACTATATTTTTCTAATTATTTGTGTCTGTATAGGAATAATTTGCGGGGTTTTTATGCGGATGGTTTTCTGACGTCCGAGTTCGCCATAAGTTATAGCGATCTGTGATTTAGCGACCTTAAAAGCTTTGCTGAGAAATTTGAGTAATTGCGCATTGGCTTTTCCTTCCACTGGCGGTGCGGCAATGCGAATTTTCAATCTGCCACCATGAATACCGGCAAATTCATCGCGGGCGGCTTTGGGCTGCAGGTGGCAATGCAGAATCAGATCCTCACCATCCCATCGATAGTGCTCTCCCACGACTGAGTCTCCTTAGATCTGCCTGGACAGTACACCTAGGCGAACGGCGCCATCAGGGTGCGAGTAAGTGCCGGTACAAGCATATCCTTGGCAATAAACAATATCATGCCTGCCAGCAGGGGTGAGAAATCGAGCCCGCCCTGGGGAGGCAGGATCCGGCGCAAGGGCATCAATACTGGTTCGAAGAGCTGCCGAAGTAGTAACATGGCGGGATTGTAGCTCTGTGGCGCAATCCAACTGGCAATAACCATGATCAGCAAACCCCAAAAATATATGTCGACAATAATTGATATTAGACTGATAAACGACCCGAGAATGAGGGCGGCCGGGTTGAGAAATCCTCTGCCGCTGAGCATCCACAAGGTTTGGTGAGCGGCAATTTGAACCAGCAACGCCAAAACGATACAAGCGAGATCAAAACCGTATAATCCCGGAATGATTTTGCGAAATGGAATTAGTAACGGATTAGTCAGTTTTATCACAGCTTGTGAAAGCGGGTTGTAAAAATCCGCTCTTACCAATTGAAATAAAAACCGCAATAAAATGATAACAGTGTATAGATAGCTGACAGTCTGCAAAATAAAAAAGATAATATTGAAAAGCAAATTCATTTAATGTTCCCCAAAGTGATAAGCTTTTATTCGCCCATTTCTCTGGCCATTTCTGCGGATCTGTCGGCGCAGGTGTGCATGGCGCGGGCAACTATAGTGCGAAAATCATCGTCTTCAAATGACTGCACCGCTTTTTCAGTCGTGCCGCCAGGAGACATCACTCTCCGACGCAGCTCCGCGACATCCTCACCACTGTCCTGAGCGAGGCGAGCGGCGCCCAGGGCGGTTTGCAGGGTCAGATCGACAGCGGTTTCACGCTTCAAACCTTGTTGGGTTGCCACTTCGATCATGGCTTCCATCAATAAAAAGAAATAAGCGGGGCCGGAGCCAGACACAGCGATAACGGTGTCTATCAGCCCTTCACTGTCCAGCCAGGACACGATGCCTACGGCGGCGAGAATTTCTTCTGCTATCTGGCGCTGGACGGTGCTGGTGTTTGCATTGGCAAACAGGGCGCTGGCGCCGGTCTGAACCAGCGCCGGCGTGTTGGGCATACAACGGACAATGGCCAGTTCCTGCCCCAGCCAGGTATTGAGACTGTCCATGGAAATACCGGCTGCGATGGAAATAATAAGGGGGGCGTGCTCCAGGTGAGGGCGCAGTGCCGTCGCAACGGATTTCATGACCTGAGGTTTTACGGCCAGTACAATGACGTCGGCGTGGGAGACGGCTTCAGCGTTGTCGTTGGTGGTGGCAACGCCGTAGCTGGTGTTAAGTTTTTCGAGGTTTTCCCGCGCCGGATCGCTGGCGATAATGTTCCCCGGTGGATACCCTTTGGCGACCAGACCCCCAATAATGCTGAAGGTCATGTTACCCGCACCGATAAATGTCAAGGTGGCTTTGTTCACGTTTTTTTCCTGTCGTTAATTCTCTTGTTGCTGTTGTCAATGCCCATGAAAACTGTATGGGGAATTCCAGTGTCAATAACCTCAGCATCAATAAAGGTGGTTGCATTAACAGCCTTGGTTGATTTTTGATCAGATGCCCGTCCGCGGTTGCCGGGGGCCAAAAATGTCAGTGCCCACTCGCACGATGGTGGCGCCAGCCGCAATCGCCGCTTCGAGGTCGTTTGACATGCCCATCGACAGGGTATCCAGCGGTGGGATCTGGGCCTCTTTTCTATGAGTATAACGCCCTCGCAGATGTTCCAGTGCGCTGGCCACCGATTGAAACACCCGCTGTTGTGCGGCGGGATCTGTGCGTGGTGCCGGAATGGCCATTAATCCTCGCAACCGCAGTTGCGTCAATTCGGTGACAGCTAGCGCCAGTTCTTCCAGTTCTGCCAAAACCACCCCGGATTTGCTGGCCTCATTGTCCACGTTCATCTGCAGGCAGATTTGGAGTGGACCTTTTTCCTCCGGACGTTGGTCATTCAGGCGTCGGGCGATCCGAAGCCGGTCTACGCTGTGTACCCAGTCAAAATGTTCGGCAATAGCCCGGGTTTTATTTGACTGTATGGGGCCGATAAAATGCCATTCCAAGGGCAAATCGATAAGATGACTTTGTTTGTCAAGCGCTTCCTGGAGGTAATTTTCACCGAAACGGCGCTGACCTTCTTTATAGGCTTGGCGTATCTCATCGGCGCTGCGTGTTTTGCTAACGGCCAACAGCCGGATACTTGAGGGGTCCCGTAAGGCATGCAGTGCTGCACCTTGTATTCGGTGGTTAACTCCAGTTAAGTTATCGCCGATCTTGTGCATATAGGATTACTCAGCCATTATTAAATTTAACGGTTTCCCGGGTGTCCCGCGTTTTGATTCCCGATAACTGGCAGCGCGCATTAGCGCAGGACAAGATGCCTGTGTCAAGTGTAGATGGTATCAGGTATAGATGATGCGCAGCTGTTGAAGGTATCAAGTGACTTATATAAAGAACAGTAAGTGTAAAAAAGTAGGTAGTTTATGGATATTACGGAACTCTTGGCGTTTGCCGCAAAACAGGGGGCTTCCGATTTACATTTATCGGCAGGCTTGCCCCCGATGATTCGCGTAGACGGTGATGTACGTCGGATCAATTTGCCGCCGATGGAGCATAAACAGGTCCACGGGCTGATTTATGAAATCATGAACGACAAACAGCGTAAGGACTACGAAGAGTTTCTGGAGACGGATTTTTCCTTTGAAGTACCCGGTGTAGCGCGTTTTCGGGTCAATGCCTTCAACCACAATCGCGGTTCCGGTGCGGTGTTTAGAACCATTCCCTCCAAGGTTTTGACGATGGAGGAACTGGGCATGGGGAACGTGTTTAGAGATATTTCCGCGGTGCCCCGGGGGTTGGTGCTGGTGACGGGGCCCACAGGGTCGGGCAAATCCACCACCCTGGCGGCAATGATGGACTATATTAATGACAACAAATACGAACATATCCTCACCATTGAGGACCCCATCGAATTTGTCCACGAGAGCAAAAAGTGTCTGGTCAACCAGAGGGAGGTACATCGCGATACCCTCGGTTTTGCCGAGGCCCTGCGCTCGGCGTTGCGGGAAGACCCCGACATTATCCTGGTCGGGGAGATGCGGGACCTGGAAACCATTCGTCTGGCACTGACGGCGGCGGAAACCGGGCATCTGGTCTTCGGCACCCTGCATACAACTTCCGCCGCCAAGACCATTGACCGGATTGTGGATGTATTCCCCGCCAATGAAAAGGCCATGGTCCGCTCGATGCTGTCGGAATCGCTGCAGGCAGTTATCTCCCAGACGCTGATGAAGAAAAACGGCGGCGGGCGTGTGGCTGCACACGAAATTATGCGCGGCACCCCGGCGATCCGTAATCTGATCAGGGAAGACAAGGTGGCGCAAATGTACTCGGCGATACAGACCGGGGGAGCCGTCGGCATGCAGACCATGGATCAGTGCCTCGCTGATCTGGTGGAAAGACGGATCATCCTTCGTGATGTGGCGAGAGAAAAAGCTAAGATGCCGGAGAATTTTTAATGGAATTTGATCGATTACTGACCTTAATGGTTGAAAAAGGCGCATCGGACTTATTCATTACCGCAGGTGTCCCCCCTTCCGTGAAGTTGCATGGCCGCATAGTCCCGGTGACTACCACTCCACTGACACCGGAAAAGGCGCGGGAAACTGTACTGAGTGTAATGAATGAAAAACAGCGCAGTGAGTTTGTTTATACCAAAGAGCTGAATTTCGCTCTAAGCGCACGCGGCATCGGACGTTTTCGCTGCAGCGCCTTTTACCAGCGCAACCTGGCGGGAATGGTGTTGCGTCGCATCGAGATCAATATTCCCAAAATCGATGACCTGGGATTGCCGGAAGTGGTTAAAGATCTGGCCATGACCAAACGTGGACTGGTTATCTTTGTGGGTGCCACAGGTACCGGTAAATCAACGTCGCTGGCGGCGATGATTGGTCACCGCAACCGCAATTCCAAGGGGCATATTATTTCGATTGAAGACCCGATCGAATTTATCCACCAGCATCAGGGGTGCATTGTTACTCAGCGGGAGGTGGGAATCGATACCGATTCTTTTGAAGTAGCGTTGAAAAACACGCTACGCCAGGCTCCGGACGTTATTTTGATTGGTGAGGTGCGCTCCCGGGAGACCATGGACTACGCTATTGCGTTTGCCGAAACCGGACACCTGTGCCTGTGTACATTGCACGCCAATAATGCCAACCAGGCGTTGGATCGGATTATCCATTTTTTCCCAGCCGATCGTCACCGGCAACTGTGGATGGATCTGTCGTTAAATCTGAAGGGGATTGTCGCTCAACAATTGATCCCCACGCCGGATGGCAACGGCCGTCGCGCTTGTCTGGAGGTTCTGCTCAACACCCCTCTGGCCGCGGACCTGATCCGCAAAGGCGAAGTACATGACTTAAAGGAGTTGATGAAAAAATCCACCGAAGTAGGAATGCAAACCTTCGACCAGGCACTTTACGAACTTTACGACCGTGGTGAAATTACCTATGAAGATGCTCTGGCCTATGCGGACTCACCCAATGATCTGCGCTTGATGATCAAACTGGCTTCCGAAACAGATGCGGAGTACCTTTCCAACGCGGCGGACGAATTGTCTATCCAGGATGACGAGCATGATCGGCAAAAGCTGTTTTAAGTTGGCTTTCTCAGCCAGCTTTCCAGAATCAGCCGCGCTGCGATAGAGTCCACGGGGCTATTGACATAATTGCCTTTATGCCCCCGCTCGGCCGCTATTTGTTTGGCTTCAAACGTTGAAAGGCGCTCATCCATCATTTCCACCTGGATGCCAAAGCGGCCGTGCAGGCGATTGCCGAATTTGCGCGCGCGAGCAGCCAGGTCGCTTTCAGTGCCATCCATATTAAGGGGTAGACCGACCACCGCAACCTGCGCTTTCCATTCCCGCAGTAGCTGTTGTATCTGGGACCAATTGGGAATGCCATCCTTCGCTTTAAGGGAGGGAAGCTCGCTGACCGCCTCAATGGTACTGGGTACACCGGTGCAATAACCTGCAGCAACACCAATACTGCGAATCCCGTAATCGAAGGCGATAACGGTTTGTGTCACTTAGTAGAACTCATGATTGGTTTTTATTCATGACTTTGCCGCGTCAAGCGTGCCCGGCGCAGGAAGAAATCAGGTTCAGATCGATGCCCAGGTGTCTGGCGGCGGCTGTCCAGCGTTGTTCGATAGGGGTGTCGAATATAACGTGACTGTCGGCGGGTACTGTGAGCCAGGCGTTAGCGGCTATCTCCGTTTCCAACTGTCCCGCACTCCAACCGGCGTAGCCCAATGCCACCAGGGCTGAAGCTGGCCCTTTGCCCGCGGCCAGGTCGACAATGATATCCCGTGATGCGGTGAGACTGACTTCCGGTGAAATCTCTACGGTCGACTCCCACCGCTGCCCTGCTGGATGCAGCACAAATCCCCTTTCTATCTGTACTGGTCCACCCGACAAAACCGTTTGCCCTCCCATGGAGGTAGTATCGGAGGGCAGCTTAAGAAGCTCGAATATCTCGCCCAGAGAAAGATTGAGGGGGTGATTTATCACGATTCCCATAGCGCCTTCAACGCTATGTTCACAGACATAAGTAATAGTGTGAGCAAAGATGGGATCCTGCAGGCTGGGCATGGCAATTAGGAAGTGATTGCGTAGCGAGCCTTGGCCCAAATCATTGCTTTCTACCGTAGTGTGGATAGTCTTAGCCATGATCTTAGTATTGGGGGTAGATAGCGGGAAAACAAGGTTTTTCTCAAATAATTGGGTATATTATCGGATTTGTTTCTACATTGTTTGGTTCGTTCTCACAGTTTCATCAGCGGTCCAGGCTCTTGACCCGCCGGCGCCGCGGTAACTTTTTCGTAACCCATCGTATTTTTAGGTTTTTTAATTTGACGTGCTCAGTCCGGTAATTTCAAATCGCCATGTACGAATTATTTCCAACTGGTCAACTTCACGGCGTATTTCCGGAGGAAAAGGATCAAAAGGCGATGCCAGGCGAACAATCTGTTTGGCGGCATCGTCAAGTACTCTATGGCCGGAGGACTGCAGTATCTCCACGCGATGAACCGTACCGTTGGGCAGCAATACTGCAGCCAGGCGCAAATCGCCAAAAACCTTATTACGCAGCGCCTCTTCCGGGTAGTTATTATTGCCTACGAATTCAACCTTAGTACTCCACTTGTGGAGATATTCAGCATCATAAGAGGCTTTGGTCGCCACAGAGGTGAGTCGGCGGATTCGGGGGCGTTTGGCATACTCCTCGCGTTGGCGATCGAGCTTGGCGCGTAGACTTGCCAGCTCTGGATTATTTAAGGGAATATCTTTCACCTTGCCGTCACGCTGGACTTCCTCTTCATTATCCTTGGGGTCGATCTGCGATTGTGCTTTATAGCGGCTACTGCCAATGGTTGTCACTTTTTGCTCTTGGCGGTCAGTTCTTGTAGTGGCACGTATTTGAGGCTGAGGCGTGATATCGTTAACCTGGGTGTCCGAAATTTCGGCCGGGCGTGGGGTTGTCAATTCTTTGGCTTGCTCTTGCGTGCCACTGGCCTCCTGGTTGAACTGTGCCAGGTAATCCGCTTCTTTGGGCGCTTTTTGGGATTTATAGGCGGCCAGGGTAATTTCGATGGTGGGTGATACATGGTTGCCGCGGTCGGCATTAAAGCTTACCCCCAATATCAATATAGCGTGTAACGCAAGAGCGAGAAAAAAGGTAAAGCTCAGGCGGTCAGAAGTGGCTACTGTATCGGCTGACAGTATATCGGCAGTCATTACTTTACTCTGTGTGTGGTTCCAACTCTTTGTTACTCAGTGCCTATGTTAGTCATGTCTTATCTGAGCCTGATAAAACATAGGCACAATCTCCAATACTGTGCTTGCCCGTTGGTGGTTGCAGAGTGGGCGGTTTCAGTGTTTCAGGCGTTTTTCTATGGCATTCATTAAGCGGGTGCCAATCGCCGTGTTGTAGCTCTTGTCTATTTCCCGCACACAGGTGGGACTTGTTACATTAATTTCGGTGAGATAATCCCCGATTACATCCAGACCTGCAAAGATTAGCCCTTTTTGCCGGAGTGCTGGTGCGACCTGTGACACAATCCAGGCATCTCGTTTGCCCAATGGTCGCGCTTCACCCCTGCCGCCTACCGCTAGATTGCCGCGCGTTTCATCCCCGGTGGGAATACGGGCGAGACAATAAGGTATTGGCTCGCCATCGACCACCAGAATGCGCTTGTCTCCCTGTCTGATCTCTGGAATGTAGCGCTGTGCCATAATAAAATGCCTACCGTGATCGGTAAGGGTTTCTATGATGACACCGAGGTTGGTCGCATCGGGTTTACAGTGAAAAATGCCACTGCCCCCCATGCCATCCAGCGGCTTGTATATCACATCCTTATGTTTAGCGTGAAAATCACGCAATAAACCCTGGTCTCGGCTTACAAGCAACGGGGGACAGCATTGGGGGAACTGAGTGGCGAAAACCTTTTCATTGCAGTCCCTGAGGCTTTGAGGGTCGTTCACCACCAAAGTCCCTTGTTGTTGGGCTGTTTCAAGAATATAAGTGCTGTAGATGTATTCACTGTTGAAGGGAGGGTCTTTGCGCATCAAAATAACGTCGAGATCCCCGAGGGCTCTTATTTCGGAGTCGCCGAGCTGATGCCACTGCAGTTTGTCGTTGGCAACCTGTAGCGGCTTTACCCGACCCCTGGCAATACCCTGGTCCAAAAACAGATCGGTCTGCTCCATGTAAAACAGCTGCCAGCCTTTTTCCTGTGCAGCCAGCAATAGAGCCAATGTGGTGTCTTTGTAAAAGTTAATTGAAGAAATGGGGTCCATTACAACCCCCAATGAAATGCTCATAATTAAATCTTTGCCATAGCATTATGGGGAGAGCCACTCGTGCAGTCTCTTAATAAAGAGACTAAAGTAAGTTTAATGTGAAATTAACGCAACCCAATAATTATGCTTATCTTTAAGGTATTGTGGCAGGATACCCAACTAATCGACATAATAATGACTGGAGTGCGACCTAAAAATTTTACATTGTAGCATTAAAATAGCCAGCTTCTCCTTTTATTCTAATTAGGCTCTTATAGATTAAACTCGAGAACTGTGTTAAAAGGTTACGTTGGCGGGGTGTCGGCTTGGGACAGGCCTCAAATTATAGCGTTAGTAGTTAGCGGTAAGCGATAGAAAATAGACGAAGGTCACAAAGTATGGATGTTAAGTTGGAAAGCCTGAAGGTGATGGTCATTGACGATAGTAAAACCATTCGCCGCACGGCTGAAACCTTACTGAAAAAAGCGGGCTGTACAGTAGTCACTGCAACAGATGGCTTTGACGCACTGGCAAAGATAGCAGATACCCGTCCCGACATCATTTTCGTGGATATTATGATGCCGCGTCTGGATGGTTATCAAACTTGTGCGTTGATCAAAAACAACAGCGAATTCAAGTCCACTCCTGTAATCATGCTCTCCAGCAAAGACGGACTATTCGATAAGGCGAAAGGGCGTATAGTCGGTTCGGACCAATATCTTACCAAACCGTTCAGTAAAAGCGAATTGCTGGGGGCCATAGAGGCGCA
>JARROD010000056.1:0-14542 GCA_037384225.1 Exilibacterium sp. | reverse complement strand
TAATACTCAATGCGTTTAAGATTTAGGTATACATGCACCACAACTGATCATTATTTGATCATTATTAGTGTTTTTAAATCTCTCACAAGCTTTGCTATGATTAACGACAAGCAAATTCCAACCAAGGACCGAAATGCCTGATCTGGCCCCCCAGATTACTCAAAAAATCAAAGCCCTCTGCGCAAAGGGCTACCGGTACTACGATCAAAACGATCACAAAACCGCACTGCGCGTATTCTATCAAGCCTGGCTACTCGTTCCCAAACCACAAATCAAGTGGGAGGAAGCCGGCTGGGTGCTTACAGCAATTGGCGACGCCTATTTTCGTCTGACACAGTACCAGCACGCCTGTGAAGCCCTCAACTCGGCTCTGCATTGCCCCAATCTCGACAGAGCCCCGTTTATTCACCTGCGACTTGGGCAGTGTCTACTGGAACAGGGCGACACCAATAAAGCCCGCCAGTCCCTTCACCGCGCCTATTCTATTGGTGGTAAAAACGCATTCGCCAATGAACCTGCTCAATACCTTAGAGCGATTGAAGACCTGATGATCGATTGAAAAATTACAAATACGGCCTTGAAACAAGGAATTATTAATGTGTTCTCAGAGACTACAACAATAACTCAACCCCCGCGTATCCTGGTTTTCGATTCCGGTGTCGGCGGCCTGAGTATAGTCGAAGAAATAAAACGCCTGCTTCCCCACTGCGCTCTGACTTACGCTTCCGATAACGCTGCCTTTCCTTACGGAACTAAAACTGAAAACGAGTTGGTGAAACGGGTCGACAAAGTACTCCACAAAATTGCCGCACATTGCCACGCTGATATCATCGTTATCGCCTGCAACACCGCCAGCACCATTGCCCTGCCCCATATACGCAGCCGCTTTCGCCAACCCATCGTCGGTGTTGTGCCGGCAATCAAGCCCGCCGCACAACAGACAAAAACCAACGTGATCGGCCTGCTGGCCACTCCGGGAACCATCTCCCGCACCTATACCCGGAAACTGATCGAAGATTTTGCCTCCCACTGCCACGTTATCAGCGTCGGCAGCTCCGAACTGGTGGAGCTGGCAGAAACCAAACTCCGCGGTCACCCTGTCAAGACAGAAGTACTCAAGGCTGTAGTGGAAAAGTTGTTCTGCGCTCCGCAGGCTGAACAACTCGATAGCGTGGTTCTCGCCTGTACGCATTTCCCTCTGCTGCGAGAGGAGTTGAACGCCGCGGCCCCGCACCCTGTAGCCTGGATAGATTCCGGCGCAGCTATTGCGCGTCGCACTGCTTACCTCCTAAGGCAATTAAAGCCCCGATTCAACCAACAGGTGTCTACGGCGATTCAACACCAAAGCCTATTCACCGCTGATACACCGGAACTCAGACACCTACTCACAATGCTGCCGAACCGGCACAGTGGCAATATAGAAATTCTGTATATCTAAATAGAAAATCCTGTACATCTTGACTCAAGCGCTTTGCTTGCACTGGATGCAGCTGATGTTTTTATCTATATTTATATCAAACAAAGATTTAAGCGACACAAGGGCAACAACCTTTCTTTTAGATGTAATAATTATAAACAATATAAAAAACAACAAAAGAGCTATAAGTAACAGTCCGCTCTACACAAAAGTATAGGTTTACCACCGTCTGCCGATAGTAACCAGGCAAACCGTCTCTTAAATCATAAAAAGAAACAGCGTTTTTAACTGACCAGGAGTAAATTATTAATGGGCAAGCTATCTATCCCTTTGGCGATTTTTTTGCTGACTTTATATGTACAAACCAGTCAGGCCTGTTCCCCCCCACAAAACCGGAGCTCCCCAATCCCGACACAGCGGTGACTCCACAAATGATTAAAGCCAAAAACGATGTGAAAGCTTATCTCGATGCGGCGGAAAAATACTTGAATTGCAATATCACTACTTCCCAACACAACCGAATAGTTGACGACATGCATAGCGTGGCGGATAGCTTTAACACAATCGTTCGCAGCTATAAGAAACGCATGTCTAGTTAGAAGGTGCACGCTGCCGAAGTGGAGCCAGTGCTGAGTCGGGCCAGACGGCCCCAACTCTTCTCTAGCAGCATTTTCAGCGCCGTGCTCGCTTTTTCTGGACATCACGTAGAATGACTACCAATCCAGGAAAAACTACGCGCGACGCTGAAAATACTGCTCTAAAAGCTTCTGAGCTCGAATATTTATGCAACGATGGGGTCTAACTCAATCAGTGTATTTCGATATCAGCCAAGTCCTTCAGCAAGGATTCATAAGCGTTGAAATCATTACTGCCAAATTGATCGCCCAGACGGCTGCGCAAACTGTTTTGTTGTTCTGATGCCAGCGCTGTGAAATCCCCCGGTTTCACCTCGGTGAGACTCACCACTACATAATCACCGCTACTCAAATGTAACCCTGACACCTCGGGTTGATTACTCGGTTTCGGTAAGGTGAAAACATGCTGTAACAGCTGGCGGTTTACTTTCGGATCCGCACGGCGGGTATCGAGACTCTCTTGCCATTGAAAATCTTCCGCTTTCGCCAGTTCTTCGACGGATTTCCCTTCAGCGATCTGTTTTTGCAACTCAGCACCTTTTGCCGCAATCTGCTCTTTTCCGGCATCCTGTTTGAGCTGCACTATTATCTCGTCCTTCACCTCATCCAGCGGCTTAATTTTTTCAGGCACGTGTTCCTTTTTCCGTATCACCACTACATGGTTATCACTCAATTCAAGAACGTCGCTGGTATTGCCTTGCTCCAACACTTCTTCGCTAAAAGCCGCGGTCACCACCTGGCGATTTGCGGCAATACCCGCGCCTCCACGGCGATCGAACAAGTCACTGGTTTTTGCCTCCAGTCCCAGTTCGCTGCCAATCTCTTCAAGGTTATCGGCGTTATATGCGAGATCTTCAAGCCGGACGAGGATATCGACAAATGCTTCTTCCGCTTCTGCCCGCTTCAACAAGCGAGCCACTCTGTCCTTATCTTCTTCAAACGTCGGTGGTTCTGCCCCATCAACTGCAAGCAATTTAATCAGGTGGAAACCTGCATCCGTCTCTACTGGCTGCGAAACATCGCCGACCTCAAGGTTATTCAGAGCGGTTTCAAAAGCATCCGGAAAAGTACCACTGACAGTGAATCCCAGATCACCACCGGCGTCTTTCGATCCCGGGTCATCGGAATACTGACGGGCTAACGCTGCAAAATCCTCCCCGTCCTTTAACTTTTTTTGCACCTGTGCGAGTTTTTCTTTTTCGCTGCCATCTTCCTGTTTTTCTATCAGTATGTGCGCGGCATGACGACGGATATTTGCCTCAAAAGACGCCACATCCTGCTCATATTGCTCTCTGATGGCTTCTTCACCAACGTCTATATCTTTGGCCAGTTTTTCAGAACTGACTTCCAGGTATTCAATGGAAACCTGTTCCGGAGTTTTGTATCTCTGCTTGTGCTCGTCGTAGTATTGTTGCACCTGCTCATCTGAGATATCGATGTTTTCTTCAATTCCAGCCAGGGGAATTGTCAGATAATAAAAATCCCGGGTTTGTTGCGACAAAGCCGCCGCATATTGTAATTCTGTCTCGGTCACAAATCCGGAGCGGGAGATCCCCGTGGTATGTTGATTGACCAGTAAATCCCGTTTCAGTAAACGCCGGTAAGATGCCGGTGTATAACCCAAATTGCGCAATAACTGGCTGTACATCTGCGCATTAAATTGGCCGTCCTGCTGAAACTGTGGCGTGCTGAGAATAATTTCGTCCACTGTTTCATCAGCTATTGCCATGCCTTCACTTTTGGCTTCCTGAGCCAACACCAATCTCTGAATCATGCCGTTAAGTACCGGATCGCGAAGTCGTTCGTCACTAAAGAACTCCGCCGGCGCATTTTCGCCAAATTGCGCTTGCAAGCGCTGTTTTTGCATCAGTATGGCCCGACGCAAGTCACTTTCAGAAATAGATTCGCCGTTTACTTCCGCCGCTCCTTTACCAGCACCACTGTTAAGAAACAAGGAATCAACACCGAACAAAGCAAAGGGTATGATTATTAAAATGACCAATATGGTCGCTACAGTTCCCTTCAAGTTATTCCTAAAACTCTGCAGCATTTTAGCTACCCCGATATCTGTTTACGTTAAATTCATAAGTTTAAGCTAAACTTGCATAAATTTTAATTCCGAAACCATTTTACGGGTTTCGCACAAGCGTCAGCACCAACATTCAACAAAGTCAATAACTACATTCAACAACTACAAAAAAGGCGCATCTAGTTGGATGCGCCTTAATATCTATTCACACAATAATCTATTTGATACTTCAAAAACTTTTAATGCCTTTGCGGATTGACATTAACCGAGTAAAACTCTGTCAATCGCAACGGAACTGTTGCGAATTAGTTTACTGCATCCTTAAGCGCTTTCCCCGCTTTAAAGCTGGGGATTTTTGCCGCTGCAATCTGTATTGGCTCCCCGGTTTGAGGGTTGCGTCCAGTACGTGCAGCACGTTCTTTTACAGAGAAAGTACCGAAGCCAACCAGAACAACTTGGTCACCATCTTTTAAAGCATTTGCTACTGTATCAACCATAGCATCCAGGGCTCTACCAGCAGCCGCTTTTGGAATATCCGCGGACGCGGCAATGGCTTCAATCAGCTCTGATTTATTCACACTAAACCCCTCTCGTTTTAATTTGCTCCAGCAGTGGCTGGGAAGAAATTCTGTACGTGGACAATTCAACTCGTCCTCCAACCGCCCCTGCATCAGATGAAGAGCCTTGGTGGCAGGCGAGTGAATTGCGATTTATACCAACTGGGTCAAAGCCGGTCAAGAACGGAATGCCATTATTATGAAGTAATGTCAGGTGCCGCTCGTTATTTAACCGATTATTTCGGTTTGCAACTCACATTATAATCCATCTGGCTTCCGCACCGGCAGTTTTTAATGGGTACTAATTCGGCTGGACGCTTTTTCTGCCTCCTGCGCCTTTGCCTCCAGTGCCTGATATTCTTCATCCGTAAAAGGTTCAGGCATATACTGCAAGGCAATTTCCAATACGTCATCAATCCACTTTACTGGTTTAATATTAAGATCCGCTTTAATATTGTCGGGAATTTCTTTCAAATCCCTGGCGTTGTCGGCCGGAATAACAACTGTTTTAATGCCTCCGCGATGCGCCGCAAGCAGTTTTTCTTTTAAGCCGCCGATTTTTAAAACCTCACCACGTAAAGTTATTTCACCTGTCATTGCCACATCTGCATGCACGGGTATTTGTGTCAACACAGATACAATGGCAGTACACATGGCAATCCCCGCACTGGGTCCATCTTTTGGCGTTGCCCCTTCAGGCACGTGAATATGCAGATCATACTTTTCGTTAAAATCCGGTGCCACACCCAACACCTGGGAACGGGAACGCACCACAGTCATGGCCGCCTGGATAGACTCCTGCATGACGTCACCCAGAGAACCGGTTTTAACCATGCGCCCCTTACCCTTTACTGCCGAAGACTCAATTGTCAATAATTCGCCACCAACCTGAGTCCATGCCAAACCCGTTACCTGGCCAATCTGATTTTCTTCTTCCGCGGTACCGTAATCAAACTTGCGTACACCGAGGTAGTTTTCGAGTAAGTCCAGAGAAACAACAGCTTTAGAAATATTTTTATCTTTAACGTGTTGGGTAACTACCTTGCGGCAAATTTTGGCGAGTTCCCGATCCAAACCCCGCACACCCGCTTCGCGAGTATAGTATCGAATAATACCCTGAATCGCCGCTTCTTCAATATCCAGCTCTTCACTCTGCAGGCCATTGGATTTTTTCTGCTTGGGAATCAAATAGCGGATGGCAATATTGACTTTTTCCTCTTCGGTATATCCGGGAATACGAATTACTTCCATCCGGTCCAGCAATGGTCCGGGAATATTCATGGAATTGGACGTACACACAAACATAACATCGGAAAGGTCATAGTCCACTTCAAGATAATGATCATTGAAGTTGCTATTTTGTTCTGGATCCAACACCTCCAACAACGCAGATGCCGGATCGCCGCGTTGATCCATTCCCATTTTGTCCACTTCATCGAGCAAAAACAACGGATTTTTGACGCCGACTTTGGCCATTTTCTGAATCAGCTTACCCGGTAAGGAACCGATATAAGTCCGCCGGTGGCCGCGAATTTCCGCTTCGTCTCTGACGCCACCCAAAGCCATGCGCACAAACTCTCTATTAGTGGCCCTGGCTATAGATTCCCCCAACGATGTTTTACCCACACCCGGGGGACCGACCAGACACAATATCGGGCCTTTGATTTTTTTAACCCGCTTTTGCACTGCCAGGTATTCGAGGATACGCTCTTTAACTTCTTCCAGACCGTAGTGGTCCTGTTCCAGAATATCTTCAGCGCGCGCCAAATCGTGGCGAACTTTGCTGCGTTTTTTCCAGGGTACATTTACCATCCAGTCAATGTAGGCACGCACCACCGAGGCTTCCGCAGACATCGGTGACATCATTTTCAGTTTATGAAGCTCTGTACGCGCTTTTTCTTCCGCTTCCTTCGGCATGCCTGAATCGGCAATTTTGCGCTCCAGCTCCTCGATTTCATTGGGTTCGTCCCCCATTTCACCGAGTTCTTTTTGAATGGCTTTCATCTGCTCGTTCAAATAATATTCGCGCTGACTTTTCTCCATTTGCTTTTTGACGCGCCCGCGTATACGTTTCTCAACCTGGAACAGATCAATTTCCGCATCCATTAAACCCAGTAAGTGTTCCAGGCGGGAACGCACACTGGCCATTTCCAGAATTTCCTGCTTTTGTAAAAGCTCGAGGGTCATATGCGCCGCGACAGTATCTGCAAGCCGCCCCGGATCATCGATGCCGGAGAGTGAAGTCATTACCTCGGAAGGCACTTTTTTACTGAGATTGACGTATTGCTCAAACTGGGACATAGCGGAACGCACCAAAACTTCGGCCTCACGTTCCGGAATATCCTCACTTTTCATCAATGAGACATTTGCGCGAAAATGCGTTTTCGCATCTTCCACCTTCGCTATTCTTGCGCGCTCACCACCCTCTACCAGGACTTTAACCGTTCCATCCGGTAGTTTAAGCAACTGCAGGATGGTGGATATAGTACCAATGCTATAAATATCGTCTTCCCTCGGGTCGTCTTCCGACGCATTTTTTTGAGCGACCAGCAATACCTGCTTGTCAGCAGCCATGGCCTGCTCCAAAGCTTCGATGGACTTATCGCGACCAACGAATAGAGGGATCACCATATGAGGGTAAACCACCACATCCCGGAGGGGTAAAAGTGGTAGTTCATTCAATTTAGTTTCAAGTACTTCGTTGTCGCCCATCAGAAGCCTCTTAAGCGAAAAGTTTCTGTACACAAAACGCTTTGGATTTTATACCCAAAGCATCAGAGAAAGTGCAATGGATACTAAAACCTACTTATTGAATTGAAATATAAACGTAAAGTCAAAAGCGTACACTTAATATTCTCTAAGATTGGGGGTTAAGCGGTTGAATTACAAGTTTTCAGGTATAAAAAACTAAAAAAGGGCCTTAACAAAGCCCTTTTTGTTCAAATTCCACTCTTAGGGAACAAAGATCAACCAAGCCTATTCGTCAGGAGCCGCCTTGGCCGATTCAGTGGTTTCATAAACCAGCAACGGGTCTGATTCCCCTTTAATCACCGCCTCATCCACGACAACCTTACTCACCCCGTCTTCCGAGGGAATACGGTACATGGTGTCGAGCAGTACGGATTCCATAATTGATCGCAGGCCCCGCGCTCCTGTTTTACGTTCCATAGCCCGGAAGGCAATTGCCTCCAGAGCATCGGCACGGAAATCCACCTCTACGTCTTCCATCGCAAACAACTTGCCGTACTGTTTGGTCAGTGAGTTTCTCGGTTCCGTCAAGATTTGCACCAGGGCTTCCTTGTCTAACTCTTCCAGGGTTGCAATAACCGGCAGGCGACCCACGAACTCTGGTATCAATCCATAGCGCACCAGATCTTCCGGCTCCAGTTCTTTGAGGGTTTCACCCACATTCTTTTTGTCTTCCTTACTTTTGACTTCGGCACTGAAACCAATACCACCCTTCTCAGATCGGTCACGAATAACCTTATCCAAGCCGGCAAAGGCGCCACCGCAGATAAACAGAATGTTGGATGTATCCACCTGCAGAAATTCCTGCTGCGGGTGCTTGCGCCCCCCCTGAGGTGGAACCGACGCCACAGTCCCTTCGATCAGTTTCAGCAATGCCTGCTGCACCCCTTCCCCTGACACATCGCGGGTAATAGAGGGGTTGTCCGATTTCCGGGAAATCTTATCGATTTCATCGATATAAACAATGCCCTGCTGTGCTTTTTCGACGTCGTAGTCACATTTTTGCAGCAGCTTTTGAATAATATTTTCGACATCCTCGCCCACGTACCCCGCCTCTGTCAGCGTGGTGGCGTCAGCGATGGTAAACGGGACATTCAACAGCCGTGCCAAAGTCTCGGCCAGCAGTGTTTTACCGCTGCCCGTAGGGCCTACCAAAAGGATGTTGCTCTTGCCCAGCTCGACATCGTCTTTGTCTTTTTTCTTGTCGCCCACCCGCAGCCGCTTGTAATGGTTATATACAGCGACAGCCAGGATTTTTTTGGCACGTTTCTGACCAATAACATATTGATCGAGAATCTCAGCAATTTCCTGTGGGGTCGGCAGCCGGTCGGAAGCACCTTCTGTTGTGCTTTCCTGAATCTCTTCGCGAATAATGTCGTTACACAAGTCGACACATTCGTCACAAATAAACACTGAAGGGCCGGCAATTAACTTGCGGACTTCATGCTGACTTTTGCCGCAAAACGAACAATACAGCAGTTTGCCGTTATCGTCCCCATTTTCATTGGTGTGATCGGTCATTAAACCACTCCGTTAGATAGACCTCATTACCTAGAAGATGCTAGTTTTCGGGTCATTTTTCAAGTACCTGACGGTATTGTGTGACACAATCCCCGGATAGCCGTTGGGGCACCGCCTCTATTACTCCCTTAGATTGACACGTTCAGCGTCGATTCCCTAAAAATAACTCCTAAATTGGCTCCGCGTCCATAGTTAATATGGCTCGATCACCAACTCTCCGAGGTTATTTACGACTCAATAGCCGGGCGTCGGTTTAACACTTTGTCGATCAAACCATATTCCCTGGATTCCTCAGCGCTCATAAAGTAATCGCGCTCAGTGTCGCGAACGATTTCCTCCATTGAGCGGCCTGTATGTCCGGCCATCAGCTCGTTGAGGCGCTCGCGCAGCTTGAGAATTTCCTGGGCATGGATGTTAATGTCAGATGCCTGGCCCTGTGCACCGCCGCTAGGCTGATGAATCATAGTGCGGGAGTTGGGCAGACAAAAGCGCTTACCCGGGGCACCGGCGGTCAGCAGAAAAGCCCCCATACTGCAAGCCTGACCAATGCACATGGTACTTACATCCGGCTTGATAAATTGCATAGTGTCGTAAATGGACAAACCTGCCGTGACAGAGCCACCAGGAGAATTAATATAAAAATGAATATCCTTATCAGGGTTTTCGGCTTCCAGAAACAGCATCTGTGCCACAACCAAGTTAGCCATATAATCCTCGACCGCGCCCACCAGAAAGATCACTCGCTCTTTCAGCAGGCGTGAATATATATCGTAGGAACGTTCACCGCGTGCGGTTTGTTCCACTACGATTGGGACTAAACCACCCGCGGCGGTTATATCCGGTACTTTTGATGAAAAATCGAAATTTGCCATATTATGTCTTATTTCCTTACTTTGGCAGTGAGCCCTGATAGTAAGTTCATATCAATGCGGTATACACTAAGCAGTTGTCAGCTTAACCTGAGACGAAACGATATTCCAGCTTCGCAAGGATTTAAAGGAAGGGAATGCCGCGAAGTTCACGCCCCGCGGCCCGTTTTAATCAATTATTAATCGTCGGATGTACTAGGTTGATCATCTTTGGTTATATTTTCACCGGCAGCAGCGTTAGCCTGTTCACCGCTCAGGACTGCTTCATCACCGCTCAGGACTGCTTCATCACCGCTCAGGGCTGTCTCATCACCGCCCACATCTAACGAATCAGCCGCGGGGTTGGCTTCCTCCTGCTTGATGGCTTCCTCATAACTGCTCTGTACCTCTTCCACCTTGGCGAGGCTCAAAATATGCTCAATCACCTGATCTTCCAGGACCGCTGATTCGACACCGGCCAAGAGCTGCTTGTTACTGTAATAGTAATTCACCACTTCTTCAGGTTCCTGATAAGTCCCGGCCAGTTCCTCGACCATCTCACGGACTCGGTCGCTGTCTATCTTTATGTCAGCTTTTTTGACGATTTCACCGACAATCAGCCCCAGAGCTACACGACGCTCGGCCTGTTCTAAAAACATCTGGTCCGGAAAAATAGACTTTGGATCCATTTTCGACATATCCATTCCCTGGAACTGTTGCAACATCTGGTTTCGCAGTGTGTCAATTTCTCCAACCACCAGGGCTTTGGGTAATTCAACACTATTGGCGTCCAATAATGCGTCCATCACCTGGTTTTTAACCTTGGATTTGATGCGGTTTTTCAGCTCCCGCTGCATATTGAGCTTCACTTCTTCGCGAAATTTCTCTTCGTCGCCCTCAGCGACGCCGTACTTCTCGAAAAACGCTTCGTCCAACGCGGGCAGTTCCTGCTCGGAAACACTATTGACCTTGACTTTGAATTCGACGCCGGCGCCCTTTAATTCTTCAGCGTGGTAGTCGTCCGGAAAGGTGAGTTGTAGTACTTTTTCATCGCCGGCCTGCATGCCTACAATGCCGTCTTCAAAGCCGGGAATCATGGATTTCGAACCGATGACCAGGTCGCTGCCGTCGGCACTTCCACCGTCAAATTCTTCGCCATCTTTGGTGCCGACATAGTCGATATTGACGCGATCCTCTTCCGCGGAGGCGCGATCTACTTCTTTCCAGCCAGCCTGCTGCTTACGCAGTACTTCGATCATATTATCGACGTCGGCGTCAGTTACATCCGCCACCAGTCGGGTAACGTTAAACGTGTCGAACTCACCAACCTCGACCTCAGGATAAACCTCAAACGTCGCCACGAACTCCACGTCCTTACCTTCATCCATCTGGGTAGCTTCGATATCGGGCTGACCGGCCGGTTTTACATCCTGCTCCTGCACCGCTTGGTAAAACGAACGGTTGATAACTTCGCCCAACACTTCCTGTCGAACCCCTAGGCCAAAGCGCTGCTTTACTACTTTAAACGGCACCTTGCCCTTGCGAAAGCCGTTAAGGCGAACGGTTTTCGCCGCCTGCTTCAGACGTTTTTCGACTTCACTTTCGACTTGATTTGCGGGAATACCAACTGTCAAGCGACGTTCTAACCCGGAAGTCGTCTCAATCGAAACCTGCATGATGATCCTCTTGATAGTCAGGAGTGATGCTGAAGGCGCATACTATCTACTGAAATTGTTAATTTATCACTTAATTAATTACACCCCAAAGCCGAGCCCTGATTTCAGGTTATCAGTTTCAGGTATCATTATGGTGCGGTCGGAGAGACTCGAACTCTCACGCCTCGCGGCACCAGAACCTAAATCTGGCGTGTATACCAATTTCACCACGACCGCGTATTTAAATAGCCAAGCATGTAAACCACTTCGCCGGTCACTTTTGACCAGCCTCTAGCCGCTTTCTGCTTGGTTTCCGCTTGCTTTTTACCCTCAGCGCCTCAGTCTCGAAGGCACGGTTAAAGCCTGTTCGAGAGAGCCGTGTCAGTCGCCCCGCCAATCTCTAAGCTATTGATTTTAAAAAATAAAAACCTAACTCTTCAAGTTTACTCGCGCTTGAGGGGTGCTGATTGTGCCACAGTCCTCAAGTGGGTTCAATAAGACTCTGAATTTAGCGTTCACAGAGTCAGTAATGTGCCAGAAAAGTGCGCTATACCGGCAGGGAGAGCAATGCGATGGCGGTCGTATCCGCCCTGTTATATATCCCAGGCTGCTGCAGCCCTGCGGGAAGTAAGGCGGCCTGCTCTTCATTCAATAGCAGCCAGTGGTCGGCAGCGTTATTTTCAAGGGCCTCGATTTCCAGGGGTTTACCCTCGCGCTTTTCAATTTCGATTGCGCTGGCCGAAAGCACAATTTCTCCTGCAATTGACATCACCAACGCATAGGCAAAAGGAGAGTCGAGCCGCCAGCAGGCTCCCGCTGCCAGGGTCACTCGGTACACCCTGAAGTCATCAAATTCAACCACCTGTTCAACCACCACTCCCTGTCCCGAAGCCAGTTTTGTCAACGGGGGTTGTACGGGATTATCCAATTGCATGCGGGCAACCGCCTGCTCGGTATCCCAGTTTGACTGGGTCAAAACCTTCTGTGCAAAAGACAGAATTTTTCGTTCATAAACAGGGGTTTGAAACTCTACGGTTCTAACACCGTGTTGCAGTGAATGGGGGGTGAAGCAAGGCACCTTTACCACATCGCCCTTGTGCAGTGGCTTTATAGCCGTAAAACTTTCCATGGCGCGACGGCGCTGTTGCTCCTGCACTCGCAAGGCATTCGGCAATGTCTGTTGCCAGCGTTTCGTGGTTTCGGCGGCGACAGGTTCGTCCAGCCCTATATCCTCCTCCCGGCGCTTTTCATCCAGCGAGGAATCAATTTCCCGGCGAACCTTTTCATACGCCTTCACCGCTTTCAGGTAAGCCTGACGAAAGGCCTCATCGCTGGCAAATTGGGCGCGTTTAGTCGTGTCAAACCCGAAGCGGATGCCACCGACACCGGTTTTCCAGGCCTCTCGATCGACATGGGTCACCACATAAACTTCCTGTTTTTGTTCATGCATTTCAAAATAGAGGTCGCCATAGACTTCTTCGGGCAGGGGGTCGAGAATTTTCAGTAGCGTTAATTTTTGAGCGAGACCGCTGACCAGCCGTTGCGGTGCCAGAGACAACAACCATGGCAAGGGTATGCGGTTGGCGCCGGAAGCCAACATGGACTGGCCGCGGGCTTCAATACCGGTAAACCAAATTTCCCGTCCCCAGGGCTTGGGTATCGCGACCGGCTCCAAGCGCAGGGGTCCGCACAAGTCGAACCAGGCGTTACCATGGGAAGTGAATATCGCCTTCAATTGCGCAGCCGTTTCGGCAGTGGCGAACTCCCGCAACAGGTCCGCCGTTCGCTCAGCGATGCCCGACGCTATATTACAGTCACCTTCAGCCGCTTCACGGCGCCGCAACACGACCGCCGCCAGTAGCTGAACCACGGGATTGTTGGGCAGATAATACTGGGTAAACGGGTATTCGATGATAAAACAGCATTCCGGCTCCGCGCTGTCCATAAAGGCGGCAATTTGCCGGTTTAAACAGCTTTCCGGGTCGGCAGTTGGATAAACGGGAATCACAGATTGGGCCGTCGACATTAAAAGCGGACATACTAGCAGAAAGCAAAGAAAAGCAAAAAGCCGAAATAACGTGTAGCTCCTCAATAACCCGGGGTATTGAGAAGCTACAATAACGCCCCCTACCACATTGTTTTATTGTTCACTCTTCGAGGCTTTTTTCCAGTCTGACTTTTACATAACGGCCCGGCGCCTCATCAATCACTGGAAATTTTTCCGTTCCCGGCTCCCTGCCCGCTACTTTTCCCCCGGAACGGGACTTCAACCACCGGTCCCAATCCTTCCACCAGGAGCTGTCTTTTTGCGTTGCCCCCAGTTGCCACTCTTGGTGAGACTCCGGCATTTCACTGTTTATCCAGTAGGGATACTTGCCTTTTTCCGCCGGGTTTACAACGCCGGCGACATGCCCCGAGCCGGCCAATACAAAGCGCACTTTACCGGATACACAGCGGGCACTACGATATGCTGCAGACCACAATACAATATGATCGCTGGCCGTTGCCAGAAAATAACAGGGCACATTGATGTCGCCCAGGTGAATCGGTGTTCCCGCGACTTCAATGCCACCGTCCTTGATCAAATTGTTTTCGACATACATGTTGTGCAGGTAGTACAAAAAGATGTCACGCGGGATATTGGTGGAGTCACTATTCCAATAAAGAATGTCAAAAGGTATCGAATCCTTGCCTTTTAGATAATTATTGACAAAAAACGACCAAAACAGATTGTTTTCACGCAGCAGGCTGAAACTCACCGACAACACACGACCGTCAAAGTAACCTTTGTTATTCGTAAACTGTTCAATTAATGGCAGGGATTGTTCAGAAATATAATTTCCCAGCTCCCCCGGTTCCGAAAAATCGAACAGTGTTGTTAAAAAGGTCAGTGTTTTTATTCGATAGTCTTTGTGAGACTGCATATAAGATTGCGTAATGCCCAACAAGGTACCACCAACACAATACCCGACCACATTGATTTTCGACTCCTCGGTTACGGACTCGACGACATCCACCGCTGCAATCACACCGTCTCGCATATAATTTTCTATCGTCTTCGTCGCAAGCTCCGCATCCGGATTTACCCATGAGACCATAAACACACTATACCCCTGATCCACCAGCCAACGA
>JARROD010000055.1:0-14963 GCA_037384225.1 Exilibacterium sp. | reverse complement strand
GGCCTTGGCGATGGTTTTGCTGTTCAAATCCAGGTCATTTGCCAACTGCCGAATGGACGGCAACGAGTCGCCGGCCTTCAAGCGCATGTCCTGAACGGCGACCTTGATTTGCTCAATAACCTGGGCAAACAAGGGCTCCGGGTTATCGCTATCGATGATTATTTCCATAGCTAAATTGACCTTAACTGAAATGGTGTATATGTACCATTTGTAGTAATGGTACATATGGTTGATGGGTTTTGCAAGGGTAATTTGGTATCCAGAAGCCGTTTGAGAGCGACCGTATCACTGGGTGGAAATCAGCTTCAGCAGGATGGGCCTGCCGGGGCAGCGGTGGGCGTCTACCCGGGCGAGATACATTCTATTTTAGGATCTGAGGCTATTGAATAGGATCCACTCTCAAAGCACCAATATAGAGAGAATATAGAGAGAATATAGCGATATTATAATGGGAAAATTTTATATATTATGTGACCCATATATGCGCCTTCGTTCTTAATCAAGTGGCTGGAGAGTCTCCGGCAACACGAATTGGTTCGATTTGCACCATAATACGGTAGAGCTTCTGCGTAACCAAAAGCCATTCAAATCAAATGCCGGTTATATTGTAAACACGTTTACTTATGTGGAAATATTTTCTATGTCTAACGTTACTTCTGAAAGTCACTCTGGTACAGAGTTCACAAAAAATGGATATAGTCTGGTGTAGGGATGGAATGTTTAAAACCGCCTTCAATATCAGAAAAATACAGATAGCGTAAGGAACGTGCATGAAATAACTCACAGCCCTTTTATTAGTGATTAGAGAGGGCCTCCGATCCATCCCGTCTGGCGCCGTTGCGAAAACTTGACGTAGGCCCACTATGCCGGCGTTTTCGCAACGACATCAGACGGGCGCCTCGAAACCCCTTTTTATTACTGATAAAGGGGCCGGAAGTTATTTCGTGCACGTCCCTAACCAGCACAGCCCAATAAGTTGCGCTGTGCCGCTGGAATCACCATAATAGCGCACATTTTCGCCCTCCTATACCCGTTAGTTTATTAATTGAAAGGATGGAAAGGGTGAATTGCCCATTATTGCGAGATAGACATTAACATTTAACACTTACCACATAACACAAGGGTAAACGCTGTGAACCGACCTAAGCCGGATGATTACTTCAAAGACTGGAAACAGCGCGAGGCGCTTGCCGAAGCGATGATTCCCGCCATTGGCAAGTTGAATCGAGAGCGTAACGTGGCTGTTTATATCTATGGCCGTCCACTGGTCAACCTCTCGGTGATTGACATTATGAAGGCCCACCGTTTTGTGCGCCAGGTCGAAGAGAACGAACTGTCCGAATTTGAAAGCTACCCCATTCTCGAAGCGCTGCTGAAGCTGGATCTGGGGCCCGCTCACATCGATCTGGCACAGCTCGCGGTGAAATATATGAAAAGCGGTGAAGGGCTCGACGTCGATGAGTTTGTCAAGGCTGAAGTCGGCCACTTGATCGGCAGCGTGCACAAGCCGCTGCCGAAATCCCAGGATGTGGTGCTGTACGGGTTCGGCCGCATCGGTCGCCTGATCGCCCGCCTGTTGATCGAAAAAGCCGGCAGTGGCGACGTGTTGCGGTTGCGGGCGATAGTCGTTCGCAAGAGTAAAAACAGCAACGATCTGATCAAGCGCGCTTCGCTGTTTCGCCGCGATTCGGTACACGGTTCTTTCAAGGGCACAATCCGTATCGACGAGGACAGCAACACGCTGGTGTGCAACGGCAATGAAGTGCGGGTGATTTACGCCGATTCACCGGCTGAAATCGATTACACCGCTTACGGCATCGACGAGGCGATTGTCGTTGACAGCACCGGCGTCTGGCGCGACGAAGAGGGGCTCGGGCAGCATCTCCAGAGCCGGGGCGTGTCGAAAGTGATATTGACCGCCCCCGGAAAAGGGTCTCTCAAAAATATTGTTTACGGCATTAATAACAGCGATATATCCGCTGAGGACCGCATTCTTTCGGCAGCTTCCTGTACGACCAACGCGATAGTGCCCGTTTTAAAGGCAATACTGGATAAATACGGTATCGTACATGGCCATGTCGAGACCGTGCACTCCTATACCAATGACCAAAACCTGATTGACAATTACCACAAGGGAGAGCGCCGCGGGCGCAGTGCCGCATTGAATATGGTGCTGACCGAAACCGGCGCCGCCAAGGCGGTGGCCAAGGCATTGCCTGAACTGCAGGGCAAGCTGACCGGCAACGCCATCAGAGTGCCGACGCCGAATGTTTCCATGGCGATTCTCAATCTGCAGTTGGGTGTGGCGACAACCCGTGAAGAGCTGAACGCTCATATGCGTGATATCGCGCTGCACTCCACGTTGCAGCAGCAGATCGACTATACCAACTCGCCGGAAGTGGTCTCCTGTGATTTTGTCGGGTCCCGCCACGCCTGTGTGTTCGACAGCAAGGCAACCATTGTCGACGCTAATAATGTGGTGCTTTATTGCTGGTATGACAATGAATTTGGTTACAGTTGCCAGGTGGTCAGGTGTCTCGAAGATATGGCCGGTGTCAAGTACGCGCTCTACCCATAGAGAATGCGCCCAATGTGGGGTATTACGTTTCGAGGCAAGTGTTCAACCATTCGGTCGCAGTTGGAAACAGGCGGGAGGTGGCGCCTGTCTTCAGCTGAAACCGGATAACGCAAACCCGTGTGACTGCTGGGATTCCGGGCTTTTCCGTGTGATGTATCAGTGTGGTGGATATTTAACCAATTTCACCGAGTTTAATCTAATAGCTTGAGTTTACTGGTTTTTTAACAACAGAAAAAACGGAAAAAATGCCGTTTTATACTGGTAAGCGATCAGCCGCATCTTTATAATTGCGCCGGTTTGAACTGGGGCTGAGTGCTTTTAAAGCTATTTGTCTACATCTACTTAGGGAATTTTTGTCCGGTATTTCTGCTTTTTGGCGGATTAATTATCTGATGCCGCTACATTTGGCGATAAAACCCTTTGTAAATGCCACCTGTGCGGGTAACTGCGGTTTTCTTACAATTGATCGCCTTTTACTGGTCACCGCTTTGGAAGCCGCAAGAATCCGGCCAGGTGATAATACCCCAGTGTAGCAACTGTCTTGGTGTCATTTCTCTCGAATGGGCAAGGGGTTTACCCCCCCTGCTGACGGATCAGTTGGCCGCAGGGGAAGTTGGCGACCAAATGATATAAATGGTGTGCGATTTGCCCGCCAAACCTTTTCCAACGTGTGATTAGGCAGAGACGTATGATTAAGATCCGTCGGGGATTGGATTTACCTATCTCAGGAGCACCTGAGCAGGCCATCACAGATGGGCCTCGGGTTCGCTCCGTTGCTGTTGTCGGACCCGATTTTCATGGTATGAAACCCACCATGGCGGTTCGGGTCGGCGACAAAGTGAAATTGGGGCAAATGTTGTTTGCCGATAAAAAGAACGAAGACGTTAAGTACACGGCGCCGGCAGCGGGGACTGTAGCGGCTATCAACCGCGGTGCTCAGCGTGTACTGCAATCTGTGGTTATCGATGTCGAAGGGGATGAGGCAGAGATGTTCGCCTCCTTTCCGGCGCAAAAGCTCGGTAGCCTTGAGGCGGCGGAGGTAAAGCAAAACCTCATTGACTCGGGCTTATGGACAGCGCTACGCACCCGACCCTACAGTAAGGTACCCGCCCCGGATAGCACGCCCCACTCCATTTTTGTCACAGCCATAGATACCAACCCCCTGGCAGCCGACCCTGAACGGGTGATCAGCGAATATCGCGACGATTTCGTCAACGGCCTGACACTGTTGACCCGTCTTACCGCTGGCAAGTTGTTTTTGTGCAAGGCCCCGGGGACGGACATCTTTACCGGCGGCAACGCTGAGGTTAACAGCCGCATCGATATTCACACCTTTGGCGGTGTGCACCCGGCTGGCAACGCCGGCACCCATATCCATTTTCTCGACCCGGTCAACAGTGAAAAAACAGTGTGGACCATCGGTTATCAAGACGTTATTGCATTCGGCAAGCTGTTTACCAGCGGCAAACTCTGGGTAGAGCGGGTCGTCTCTCTGGCGGGACCCCAAGTGGAGCGGCCGCGACTGCTGCGCACCCGGTTGGGCGCCAATCTTGAAGAGTTAACCGCCGGGCAGCTGAAAACCGGTGAAAACCGGGTGATTTCCGGATCGGTGTTCGGCGGCCGCAGCGCCCGCGGCGCATTTACGTTCCTGGGGCGCTACCACAATCAAGTCAGTGTATTGGCGGAAGGGCGGGACCGGCCTTTTATGCACTATATGCGCGCCGGCTTCGACTATTTCTCCACCATGGGGATTTATGTCTCGAGCCTGTTTAACGGCAAAAAATACAATTTTACCACCACCACCAGTGGCAGCGAGCGCGCCATGGTGCCGGTGGGCAGCTACGAGCGCATAATGCCCCTGGATATACTGCCGACTCAGCTTTTGCGTGCTTTGATAGTCGGCGATACCGATGTCGCGCAGAAGCTGGGCTGCCTGGAGCTGGATGAAGAGGATTTGGCACTGTGCACCTACGTTTGCCCGGGCAAATATGAGTATGGGCCTATTTTGCGCGACAACTTAACGCGAATTGAGAAGGAGGGGTAGGGCATGGCTTTGCGCAAAATCCTCGACGATATGGCGCCGCTGTTTCACAAGGGCGGCAAATACGAAAAGTGGTACTCGCTTTACGAAGCGGTTGACACGATTTTTTATCGTCCCCCCGATGTCACCAAAACCACCTCCCATGTGCGCGACGGCGTCGACCTCAAGCGCATCATGATCACCGTTTGGCTGTGCACCTTTCCGGCCATGTTTTACGGCATGTACAACCTCGGCTGGCAGGCCAATACCGCCATGGCGGATATGGGGATCGCGGCGGTGCAAGGCTGGCGAGGTACCTTGATAGAGATGTTCGCCGGCTATGATGCCGCCAGCGTCTGGGACTGCCTGTGGCATGGGGTCGCCTACTTCGTACCCATTTATATGGTGGTGTTTGTGGCCGGCGGCTTCTGGGAAGTCCTGTTTGCCATGAAGCGCGGCCACGAAGTCAACGAAGGTTTCTTTGTTACCTCAGTGCTGTTTGCATTGACCTGTCCGCCCGATATTCCGCTGTGGCAGGCGGCGCTGGGAATCAGTTTCGGGGTAGTGATCGGCAAGGAGGTGTTTGGCGGTACCGGTAAAAACTTCCTCAACCCGGCGCTGTGCGGGCGCGCGTTTTTGTTCTTCGCCTACCCGGCGTCTATGTCCGGCGTCGCGGTGTGGACCGCGGTGGACGGTTATACCGGTGCGACGGCACTGTCGATGGCCGCCTCCCAGGGGATGGAAGCACTGACAGGGCATTTGAGCTGGACCGATGCATTCATGGGCCACATGGCGGGTTCCATTGGTGAAACCTCGACCCTGGCGATATTGATTGGCGGTTTCTTTTTGCTGATTACCCGAATCGCTTCCCTGCGCATTGTACTGGGGGTGATGCTGGGCATGTTTGCGACCTCAACGCTGTTCAATGTTATTGGCTCGGACACGAACCCTATGTTTGCCATGCCCTGGCACTGGCATCTGGTGGTGGGTGGTTTTGCGTTTGGCATGATGTTTATGGCAACCGACCCGGTGTCGGCCTCAATGACCGATACCGGCAAGCTCTGGTTCGGGGCCCTGATCGGCTTTATGGTGGTACTGATCCGGGTGGTGAATCCCGCTTTTCCCGAGGGCATGATGTTGGCGATCCTGTTTGCCAACCTGTTTGCGCCGCTGCTGGATCATTTTGTGGTGCAGGCGAATATCAAACGGAGGCTGGCACGTGGCTAATAATGATTCTATCGGTAAAACCATTACGGTGGCGCTGCTGTTGTGCGTGGTGTGCTCGGTGGTGGTCTCCACCGCGGCGGTGCTGTTGAAGCCGCTGCAGGAGACCAATAAATCCCTCGACTTTAAGCGCAACATTCTGTCCGCCGCGGGGCTGCTGCGCGAGGGTGTCAGTATCGAGGAACAGTTTAAACAGATAACGCCGAAGCTGGTGGATCTCAACAGCGGACGCTTTTACAGCGATTCCGGCACCGCCGGGCTAACCGTTGACAGCTACGACCAGCGCGAGGCTGCCAAGGATCCGGAACTGTCGGAAAAACTGGCCCCGCAAGACGATATTGCGAAAATTTCCCGTCGCGAAAAGTACGCCAAGGTCTACTTGGTGGAGGATGGTGGAGTACTGCAACAGGTGATATTGCCCATCAAAGGTTATGGCCTGTGGTCGACGCTATACGGTTTTCTGGCGCTGAAGGCGGATACCAACACGGTGGTGGGGCTCGGGTTTTACGAACACGGTGAGACTCCCGGCCTCGGCGGTGAAGTGGATAACCCGCGCTGGAAGTCGCTGTGGAAAGGCAAACAGGTTTACGCTGACGACGGCAGCGTGGCCATCAAAGTCATCAAGGGCACGGCTGCGCACGACGCAGTGCACAAGGTCGATGGTTTGTCCGGTGCCACACTGACCAGCCGCGGGGTCGATAATCTGATGCATTTCTGGTTGGGTGAAAATGGCTATGGACCTTTCCTTGCCAGACTCAAAAGAGGGGAGGCTTAAATTGTGAAGGCAAAAGAACTGTTATTTAAACCGGTTTTTGAGAACAACCCCATCGCGCTGCAAATTCTCGGTATTTGTTCGGCACTGGCGGTGACCAGTAGTCTCAAGGTAACGCTGGTCATGTGTGTGGCACTGACCCTGGTCACGGCTTTTTCGAACTTTTTCGTGGCCCTGGTGCGCAATCATATTCCGGGCAATATCCGCATTATCGTGCAGATGACGATTATCGCTTCGCTGGTGATTGTGGTCGACGAGATTCTCAAAGCAGTGGCCTACGACATCAGCAAACAGCTGTCGGTATTCGTGGGGCTGATTATTACCAACTGTATCGTTATGGGGCGCGCCGAGGCCTTCGCCATGCAGAACCCGCCGGTGGCGAGTTTTCTCGACGGTATAGGCAACGGGCTTGGTTACAGCGCACTGCTGATTACGCTGGGAGTCATCCGCGAACTGTTCGGATCCGGCAAATTGCTGGGCTTTGAAATTCTGCCCCTGGTCACTGACGGCGGCTGGTATGTATCCAACGGCCTGTTGTTGCTGCCGCCGAGCGCGTTCTTTCTGATCGGACTGATTATCTGGGCCCTGCGTTCCTGGAAGACAAAACAGGTTGAAGCGCCGGAGTATACAATCACAGCCAATACCGTGGCGAAGGAGGTCTAAGCGTGGAACATTTTCTCAGCTTGTTTATCCGCTCGATATTTATCGACAATATGGCCCTGAGCTTCTTCCTCGGTATGTGTACCTTTCTGGCCATATCAAAAAAAGTGGAAGCGGCAATAGGCCTCGGTATCGCGGTGGTGGTGGTGCTGGCGATCACTGTGCCTGTCAATAACCTTTTGTATACCTACCTGCTTGCCGACGGTGCCCTGGCCTGGGCGGGGTTGCCGGAAGTGGATCTGAGCTTCCTCGGGCTGATTTCCTATATCGGTGTCATCGCCGCGTTGGTGCAGATTATGGAGATGGTGCTGGATAAATACGTACCGACTCTCTACAACGCTCTGGGGGTATTCCTGCCGTTGATTACCGTCAACTGCGCCATCATGGGGGCTTCCCTGTTTATGGTGGAACGCGACTACAACCTGGCGGAGAGCTTTGTGTTTGGCGCCGGCTCGGGTATCGGCTGGGCGCTGGCGATTACGGCGCTGGCCGGTATTCGCGAAAAACTGAAATACAGCGATGTACCGGAGGGGCTGCGCGGCCTGGGTATTACGTTTATCACTGTCGGTCTTATGTCGCTTGGGTTTATGTCATTTGGCGGTATCGATCTGTAATCACCCCGCCCTTACAGTGGTGTCTATAAGGGGAAAGAAGGACAAAGTATGAACATAGAGATTATTCTTGGCGTAGTTATGTTCACAGTGATAGTGCTGGCGCTGGTGGCAATCATCCTCGGTGCGCGCTCTCAACTGGTGAGCAGCGGCGATGTCAATATTGTCATCAACGGCGAAAAAACCCTGACTGTCGCCGCCGGCGGCAAGTTATTGCAGACGCTGGCCGGCAATGGTTTGTTTCTGCCTTCGGCCTGCGGTGGCGGCGGCAGCTGTGCGCAGTGCAAGTGTGTGATTAAATCCGGCGGTGGCTCCATGTTGCCCACGGAAGAGGGGCACTTCACCCGCCGTGACGCCAATGACGGATGGCGCCTGTCCTGCCAGGTGCCGGTGAAACAGAATATGGATATTCAGGTTCCCGAGGATGTATTTGGCGTTAAGCAATGGGAATGTACGGTGGTTTCCAACCCGAATGTGGCGACTTTTATCAAAGAGCTGACGCTGAAATTACCGGAGGGTGAAAACGTCGATTTCCGGGCGGGGGGGTATGTGCAGTTGGAGGCACCGCCGCATCACGTCAAGTTCAGCGACTTTAACGTTGAGCAAGAGTACCGCGGCGACTGGGAGCGGTTTGGATTTTTTAACCTGGAATCGAAGGTTACCGAACCGATTATCCGCGCTTACTCGATGGCTAATTACCCGGAAGAAAAAGGCATAGTCAAATTCAATATTCGCATTGCCACGCCGCCCCCCGGATCCAAGGGAATTCCTCCGGGCCAGATGTCCTCCTACGTGTTTAACCTGAAAGCGGGGGATAAAATCACTGTCTTTGGTCCTTTCGGTGAGTTTTTTGCCAAGGAAACCGGCAACGAAATGGTGTTTATCGGCGGTGGTGCGGGAATGGCGCCGATGCGTTCGCATATTTTTGATCAGTTAAAGCGCCTTAATGCAAAACGCAAAATCTCTTTTTGGTACGGTGCGCGTTCATTGCGCGAGCTGTTTTACCAGGATGAGTACGACAAGCTGGCGGAAGAAAATGAGAACTTCGATTGGCATATCGCTCTCTCGGATCCGCAGCCGGAAGATAACTGGAAAGGCTTGACCGGCTTTATTCACAATGTGCTTTACGAGAATTACCTAAAGGATCACCCGGCGCCGGAAGATTGTGAATACTATATGTGCGGGCCACCGATGATGAACGCGGCGGTGATAAAAATGCTGAAAGACCTCGGTGTTGAAGATGAGAATATTCTACTTGATGATTTCGGAGGTTAAAGGCGTTTTAAACCCTTCAAAAACGAGGCCGGCTTTACTGGCCTCGTTTTGGTTTGCGGGTGCGCTATTGGGGTTGTTACTGCTAAGCGGGTGCGAATCGGAGTCGCAACCCCCCGTCTGGACTTTCTCCGGCGAGACCATGGGAACCAGCTACCACATTACCGTGGTTGAGCCGGGCCGGGATCGGCGCCAAGGTGAGCTGCAAAAGCGCATCGACCGGGTCCTGGCGGACGTCAATCAGCGGATGTCCACCTACCTGCCCGACTCCGAATTGAACCGTCTCAATCGGGCTGCAACCGGTCAATGGCTACCGGTGTCGGAACCCTTGTTTCAAGTGCTGAAGATCAGCCAGGAAATCAGCGCTCTGAGTTCCGGCGCCTTCGATATTACGGTCGCAGAGCTGGTTAACCTGTGGGGGTTCGGACCGGATAAAACCGACCAGGAGGTACCGTCGCCGGAGGTGATTGCAAAAGCCAGGCAACAAATGGGATACAGGAATCTGCAGTTGCGGCCTAAGCCCATGTCCATACGCAAACACAAGCCCTTTCAGGTGGATCTCTCCGCGGTGGCGAAAGGCTATGGGGTTGACCGGGTCGCGGCGGAACTCGATAGCCTGGGAATCGCCAACTATCTGGTGGAGGTCGGTGGCGAGTTGTACGTGCGGGGCCAGAGTCCGCGCGGCAACAAATGGCGTATTGGTGTGGAAGCGCCTTCGCTGATGCACACCAGTGCCCAAAAAGCGATTTATGTCAGCGGTGTCGGCGTGGCGACGTCCGGTGATTACCGCAACTATTTCGAGGTCGACGGCAAGCGATACTCTCATACCCTGGATCCGACCTCGGGTTATCCGGTCACCCACACGCTGGCCTCGGTTACGGTCATCGCGGAAACGTCCGCCAGGGCCGACGCCCTGGCCACTGCCTTGAATGTACTCGGGCAGGAGCGGGCTCTGGCGCTGGCAGAAGCAGAGGGAATCGCAGCGTTCTTCATTGTCAAAAACGATACCGGGTTTCGGGAGCAGTATTCCTCTGCTTTTGGCGCTTATCTGCGACAATAACGCAGACGATGGCACAATCGCTCATCAAACGCTTTGGGTATACTGTCCGGAATGTTAATTTATGAAAGGGGTAGATGATGATGGCTGTCTTGGTGATTACTTTTGTAGCCATGTTGCTGGTTATCACCGCAATGTCCGTGGGTGTGATGATGGGCCGCAAGCCGCTTACCGGATCTTGTGGCGGCGTTGGCGCCGCACTCGGTGAAAAGGACTATGTGTGCGATATTTGTGGCGGGGATACCGCCAAGTGTGAGCAAATTTCACAACAGGC
Organism: Exilibacterium sp.; assembly: GCA_037384225.1. Classification (GTDB taxonomy): domain Bacteria; phylum Pseudomonadota; class Gammaproteobacteria; order Pseudomonadales; family Cellvibrionaceae; genus JARROD01. The sequence goes on along the minus strand of JARROD010000055.1, from coordinate 4,495 downwards.
ACCCACAGCGGGCAAAAACACGGTTGCGGAATGGACAAAGGACCTGGCTTATAACGCCGACAAATCGTGAAAATAAAAAGAGGTATAAAAAGAAATGGCTGATTACAGCTATGATATTGCGGTTATAGGTTCCGGGCCAGCCGGAGAGGGGGCCGCCATGGCCGCGGCCAAAAACGGGCGCAGAGTCGGGGTCATTGAAGACCGGACAATGGTGGGCGGAAATTGCACCCACAAAGGCACTATTCCATCCAAGGCGCTACGGCATGCCGTGAAGCAGATCATCCGCTTCAATAGCAACCCCCTATTCCGCGAAATCGGCAACACACGCTGGTTGAAATTCCCGCGTATCCTTAAATCGGCCATAAAAGTCATTCCCCCACAGGTAGAGCTGCACACCCGCTATTACAGTCGCAATCGCGTCGACCTGCATATCGGCCGCGCCAGCTTTGTCGACAAGCACAACCTGGAAATAGTCTCCCCCGATGGTTTAGTGGAAACCATCCGCGCCAAAAATATCATTATTGGCACCGGCTCGCGGCCCTACCACCCGGCCGATGTAGACTTCGCTCACCCGCGCATCTACGACAGTGACAAAATTCTCGAGATGCAGCATACACCCCGCACCCTGATCATTTACGGCGCCGGGGTAATCGGTTGTGAATACGCTTCAATTTTCGCCGGCCTCGGAATGAAAGTCGACCTGATCAACAGCCGCGAGCGGCTATTGTCGTTTCTCGACGATGAAATATCCGATGCGCTCAGTTACCACCTGCGCGACAGTGGCGTGATGGTCAGACATTGCGAAGAATACGAATCGGTGGTTGCCGACAAAAACAGTGTTACGCTGAACCTGAAATCCGGCAAACGGCTACGCGCCGATGCACTGCTGTGGTGTAACGGTCGCTCCGGCAATACGGAAACCCTGCGCCTGGAAAATACCCAGTTAACGGCGGATCACCGCGGTCAGCTCAGTGTCAACGAAAAATACCAGACCGAAGTCGAAAATATTTATGCCGTGGGAGACGTGATCGGCTGGCCGAGTCTGGCCAGCGCCTCCTATGACCAGGGACGTAGCGCCGCGGCGGCCATGATGGGGCAGGAGTGCCGTTTTGTCACCGACGCGGCCACGGGTATCTATACACTGCCGGAAATCAGCTCGATCGGCAAAAGTGAAAGCGAATTAACCGCGGCGCGAATACCCTATGAAGTGGGTAGGGCGTTTTTCAAAGGCACGGCAAGAGCGCAGATCAGTGGCGAAGATGTGGGAATGCTGAAACTGTTGTTTCATGTGGATACGTTTGAAATACTGGGCATTCACTGTTTCGGCGCCGAAGCCTCGGAGATTATTCATATCGGCCAGGCGATAATGACCCAAAAAGGGGAAGCCAACTCGGTACGGTATTTTGTTAATACTACGTTTAACTATCCCACCATGGCGGAAGCCTATCGGGTAGCGGCTTTGGATGGATTGAATAGAGTTGGTCGTTAGCCCGGCTACCCGAAATACGGGTAGCCGGGTAATGAGACTTATGGATTGCGGGGCAGGGCACTAATGTCAATTCCCGACTCTGGCGTGAGTCTGCTTCAACACGGTATGAATAACATGGTCGAATTCAAAATAGACGATGTATTCATCATAAACCCAACTGGAAATCGGCGGATCGCCCACGGCGTCTTTCCAATCGACAGGTTCGCCGAAACTCGCCTTTACCTGTTGTTTGCTCATGCCCTTGTGCGGGCGGTCGATACTCCATTTCTCCTGCGCCTGCTGACCTACCGGTATTTCTATCGTTTCGGCATTGGCCACAGAAAAACCAAAAAACACAGAGAGGAGTAATAGCCATAGCGGTTTCATCGTCATCGCTTTCCTTATTTCGTGATAAGCGGGTTTATGGTTATTCGAGTATAGTATAGCCCTTTTGTCCCTGTCCGCTTTGGGGGTATAGATTTACCTTTTAAAACGCCGTTTGGCATTGATCTGTGCCCGCATAATATGTTTTGACAACAACTGCCTCTGCTGCTCATGAATACGGTGGAATTTAGCCGCGATATGGTGGCGTTGATCGTCTTTGCTCTCACTGCGAATAACCTTGGCAAACAGGGCGATGGAGACATAGCTGGGTAAGAACAACAGTCTCAACGCCAAAAAACAGCCTTTATAAATGGCTTTGTCGGCGACAAACGCAATACCGCCTTCGCTGAGGTTGACCTGGGTGGTTTTCAGGGGGGTCTGGCGGTTTTTGTCGGCCACGACATGTTGGGCGAGGAGGTCGATTTTTTTATTCAGATTGACCAAATATTCGGCGGCGCTACGGTTCATTTCGCTTACCGCGTGTAAATAGCGGGCGTTTTCGCTGTCGATACGGCGAAAGGCTGTGAATAAATCCAGCATGGCGGATTCCGGAAACTGGGTGCTGGCTTCTTCGCTTTCAGCCACCTGGGTTTCCACGGCGTGGTAGTCGAGGAGCAGATCTTCATTGATGCGAAAAAAACCGCGTCTTTCTCTTGCACCGGCGGTGGCTGTAGTTTGTTTCATTGCACGCTTGTCTCCACGACGGGCTCAAATAGTTATCCAAAGTCTCAAAAGCTTTAGTTATTAAGTCTAACAGGAGCGGAAAAGCTTGTCGTCCCCGGGTATTTTTCGGTTTAATGCACGGATGTACAGACTCGTTCCCCTTTTTATTGGATTGCGTTATACCCGCGCTAAGCGGCGCAATCAATTTATATCCTTTGTTAATGGGTTTTCCCTGTTTGGCATGGCGCTTGGCGTGCTCGCCTTAATTATAGTGCTCTCGGTGATGAACGGTTTCGACCGGGAGGTGAAAAACCGTATCCTCAGTGTTGTTCCCCACGCATCCATCGATCGTAAGCCTCACCTGAACAACTGGCGGGTGCTGGCGCAAAAGGTGGCGGCCCACCCGCAGGTGCTGGCTACAGCCCCCTATATATCGGGTTACGGTTTGATCGCTTATAACTACGGGGTTCAGGGGGTTCAGGTGCAGGGTGTATTACCGGCGGAGGAAAAAAATGTGTCGGTGATCGAGCAGCATATGCGGGTTGGCAGTATCGACGATCTGCGGCCCGGTGAATATGGCATAGTGTTGGGGGCGCTGTTGGCCCGTTATCTGGGGGTTTCGCGCGGTGATAAGGTCACCCTGACGTTGCCGGATATCACTATCACCCCGGCTGGCGTATTTCCCCGCTCTAAGCGTTTTACCGTCGTCGGTGTCTTCGAGGTGGGCGCGCAGGTCGATCAGAGCCTGGTGATGATTCACCTGCGGGATGCGCAGAAATTGTACCGCTACAGCGAAGGGGTACAGGGGATCCATCTGAAGGTTACTGATATCTACCTGGCCGGGGCGGTGGTGGCATCGCTATCGAAACAACTGGGGGACAGTTACCTCAGCCGTGACTGGAGCCAGACCCAGGGCAGCTTGTTCCAGGCAGTGAAGATGGAAAAAACCGTTATAACTGTGTTGTTGATGATTATCATCGCTGTCGCGGCCTTTAATATTATCACTAGCCTGGTGCTGATGGTGGCGGACAAACGCAGCGATATCGCGGTATTGCGCACCCTCGGGCTGTCGGCGCGGCAGGTGATGGCCATATTTATCATCCAGGGGTGTACGGTGGGGATTTTGGGCATTGCCATTGGCGCTGTGCTGGGAACGTTCGGGGCAATTTATATCGGCGCTATTGTGCATTGGTTCGAACAGGCACTGGGGCTGAGTATGTTTGATCCCCGGGTGTATTTCATCAGTCAACTGCCTTCCCAGTGGCGCTGGTCGGACACATTACTGATTTGTACAACCGCGTTGGTGATCAGTGCCCTGGCTACACTTTACCCCGCCTATCGAGCCGCCAAAGTTGAACCGGCCGAGGCGCTTCGCTACGAATAAGGAACAGGTATTTCATGGGTTCTTTACCGAACATAGTATTGGCCTGTCGGTCTCTGAGTAAAACCTACCGGCAGGGGCCGCAGGTCGTGCATGTGCTCGAAAATGTAGAGCTGGCGGTTAGAGAGGGGGAAAAGATGGCAATTGTCGGCGCCTCTGGGTCCGGCAAATCCACGCTACTGAATTTACTCGGTGGTCTGGACACCCCCTGCAGCGGCGAAGTGTGTATAAAAGGCCAGGTGTTTTCCACCCTCAGCGTCAATCAGCGCGGCCGGGTGCGCAACCGGGAATTGGGGTTTGTCTACCAGTTTCATCATTTACTGGGTGAATTTACCGCGCTGGAGAATGTGTGCCTGCCGCTGTTGATCGGCAAGTGTTCACCCGGCCAGGCACGGAAACGGGGCAGTGCCTTACTGGAGCGGGTGGGGCTGAGTGATCGGTTGCAGCACAAGCCGTCGGAGCTGTCCGGTGGCGAGCGACAACGGGTCGCTATCGCACGCGCGCTGGTCACCCAACCGGCCTGTGTACTGATGGACGAACCCACAGGCAACCTGGACAGGCACACGGCGCTATCGATTCAAATGTTAATGGACGCTTTG